>JAOQAA010000134.1 GCA_025963815.1 Capsulimonas sp. | reverse complement strand
CGCGTGATTTCCAGACTCTGACGATAGAACTTCACCGCGCCGGCGCAGTCGCCCTGATGGTAATCGATCAGACCGAGGCTGTTTAGCGTCACCGCAATCATCCGGCGATCCTGAATGGTCCTCTGTAATTCCAGATTTTCCAAATGGATTCGGCGCGCCGTCGTCATATCGCCCTGCGCCCAGCTGAAGTCTCCTAGCGCCTTCATCAGGCGCGTCCGCAGCGCGGCGGGGGCGTCCGGACATTCGTTCAGCGCGCGTTCGGACCAGGACCGGCCTTCGGAATAGTGCCCGTGGATATACCAGTACCAGTAAAGCGCCGCAGCGAGGCGCATCCGCTCCGGTCCAGGTCCGGCCGTCTGGAGGGCCAAACGAAAATTATCATGATCCTGGTCGAGCAGACGCAGCGCGCGCGAATGGTTCGCGCCGATCCGCTCTTGGTAGGCCCCATCGGCAAATCGGCGATACCAGAGAACGTGCCGGCGGCGGGTCTCGTCCTGTGTATCCACCGCTCGGCGCCGTTCGTCGGCGTATTCGCGCAGCGTCTCCAGCATGCGATATCGGACTTCTCCCTCGGCGTTTCGATCCGTCAGAACAAGCGACCGCGCCACGAGCGCTTCGAGCATGTTGCGAACGTCCCAAACCCGAGGCGCGACGGACTCCTGGACACCCGCAAGATCGAGCATTTCCTCACGATCGGAGTCATCCAATAACCCGGTGGAATCCGGGTCGCACACCGCCACGGCGGCTTCGACGGTCCAGCCCCCAGCGAATACCGAAAGACGGCTGAAAAACTCGCGCTCGCGCGGATGCAAAAGCTCATAGCTCCAATCGACGAGCGCTCGCAGCGACTGCTGGCGCGGCTGCGCCGTGCGATCGCCATCCGTCAACAGCCGGAAACGATCCTGAAGCAGGCTCGCGACCTGCGCCACCGGCATCGTCGCTACACGCGCCGCCGCCAGCTCCAGCGCCAGCGGAACGCCCTCCAAACGCCGGCAAATCTCCACAGCCGGCGGCAGGCTCTCGGAAGTCAGACAGAACGAAGGCTGGACTGCTTCGGCGCGCTCCACAAACAAACGCAGGGCGGCGGAATGGAAAAGAAGATCGTCCAGCGCGTCCTGCGCCACCCCTCCGGCCGGGACCGGCTCCGGGACACCGAGCGGGTCGATCTTGCGTACGACTTCGCCCGTGAAACCCAGCGGCTGGCGGCTGGTCGCCAGCACGCGCACACTGGGGCAGGACGTCACGATCGCACGAACAAACGACGCGCTGGCGTCGATGACGTGCTCGCAGTTATCCACAATCAGCAGCAAGGAGCGCGAGCGCAGCCTGGCCGCCAGCGTTTCCGTCACGCTCTTGCCCACCTCTTCACGGATGCTGAGCGTAACTGCGGCAGCCGCCGGAACAAGATGGGGATCGCTGATCGCCGCAAGATCGACAAACCAGACACCCTCATTGTAGCTGTCCAGCTGCGCGTGACCGATCGCGATCGCCAGACGCGTTTTGCCCAGCCCGCCCGTTCCCGTCAGCGTCACTAAGCGCGAGCGCTCCAGCAGCCGCACGATCCCGTTCATCTCTTCTTCCCGCCCAAGCAAGGCGGTCAATGGATAAGGAAGATTGGTCGCGGGGCGGCTTGACGCAGGCGCGGAGGCTTCGGAAGTTCGCACGGTGGCGCTTGTCCCCGAGGATACGCCGGCCGGCGGCGCGCTCACAGCCTTGACGCCGTTGCCCGAAGAGATCGCGCGGTACAGCGCCACGGTCGGCGGTGACGGCTCGGTGTTCAGGTCGCGGCGCAGCAGAACACGGAAATTGCGATACACGAAGATCGCCTCCGCTGGCTCCCCGCCGGCGGCCAGCGCCTCCATCAGCGCACGGCAAGCGCTTTCCCGCAGCGGATCGGCGGCGAGCGCCAGACGCAGCAATGACACAGCCTCGCCATAACGTCCCTGCTTACCGTAAATCGCGGCCAGGCGCTCCAGCGCCCCTCGGTAAGCGTCGGCGTATCTGTTTCGGTCGGAGATGATCCACGCCTCCGGGCACTCTTCCAGAAGCGGGCCTTGATAGAGCGCGATCGCCTGCTCCAGATCGGCCTGGGCGCCGCGCTTGAGCGCAGCGTCAAACCGATGAATATCAACGCTCAGTTCCGGGAGACAAAGTCGAAGCGAGGAGTGGGTCGCCTCCAGCAGATCGGAATGAGGAGTCAACGCCGCGCGCAGATCAGTCAGCGTACGGCGCAGGGTCTCACGTGCGGTTTCGCTGTCTGGCCAGAGCATCGCCGCCGCCCAGTCGCGCGCCACGGGCTTGTTTGGACGAAGCGCCAGCAGGGCAAACAGCCAGAGACCTTTGCGCGAGCGCAGCTTGAGCGACTCCGTCGGCTGGGCGCCAAACTGAACGCTGACATTGGGACCGAATAGTCCTACGGTGAGTCGAGCTTCGCCGCCGATCTTTTGGGACGTCACTTCTATATCCTCGGGCGCTTTATTACTATTTTTCTAGATTCGCCGGGCGTCCACGCATTTCCTTCGCTCTTGTCCACGATTCCGTCCACGACGCCCAACGATAATGATCGTGTCTTCACTTCTCGCCCGGCAGCCGACCGGCGCTGGAGAACCGCGAAGCGGCGGTTTTGAGACGTTCTATTCAGAAGGGGCTGTTTACCATGCATAAGATGCACCAATACGCGATTGTTATCCCAAGTCTACTGCAGGCGACCTCCGGTGTGAGGCGTGCGCAGAACGTCATGATCACGCCCTGCGCGCCAACGATGGCGCTTGGCAAGACACTTCAGTTTTCAGGGCGGCTGACCGATTCCTCCAATGGGGACGTGATCTGGTCGGCCGGCGGTGTCATCGGCGGCAGCGCCGTTGCCGGGACCATCTCGCCCACAGGCCATTATCACGCCCCGATGACTCTGCCGGCACAAAATCCCGTTCAGATTACCGCGACCAGCAAAGCCAATCCCGCCAAAACGAGCACCATCTACGTTTATCTGATCGCCGCCGCTCCGCGAGCCGCTGCTCAGTAAATCACGCGTTATTCGCAACTACTAAAAGATAAATGAATTTTCATCCACCAGGGCGGATCGTGTGATCCATGAAGTCTAGCCGCGTCTTCTAGTGGTGACAAGGCCTGGTACAATAACGTGATGAGCGATCTCAAGCTACTCCCGCACCCCAAGGGCGTTCTCTTCGACCTGGACAACACGCTGTACGACCGCGAGGCGGCGTTCGGGCGCTGGCTGCTCTGGTTTCTGGATGAAGTTTTGAAATTGGAGGACACAGAAGAGCGCGCGGCGCTGACAGCGGAGATCGTCGCCATGGACGCCCATGGATACGGCTCGAAGCGGGCGATCTTTCAGCGGCTGCATGAGCGCTATCCCACCGCGCCGGGAACTCTTTCCACCTCAGTGGAGGCGTTCTACGAGCAGTTTTTCACGCAGATGCATGTGGAGCCAGAAGCGCGAGCGATGCTGGCGGCGCTGAGTGATTTCCACATTCCTTACGGGATCGTCACCAATGGGTCGCAGGTTCAGTCGCGCAAAGTTGCCGTGCTTGGCCTGGGGGAAGGCGCCGCCTGCGTCCTCGTTTCAGGTTTGGTCGGATGCGCCAAGCCCGATCCGGAGATCTTTGCGCTGGCGGCTCGCAAGATGGAAATAGCGCCGTCTGAGATCCTCTTTGTCGGCGACAATCCCCGTAACGACATCTGGGGAGCGCGCAATGCCGGAATGCGGACGGCGTGGCTGCGCCTCGGCCACTCCTGGCCGAGCGATACCTGCGGCCCGCCACCCGACATTACTCTGGATCGCATTGAAGATCTGCTTGGCGTTATTCTTTAACCGGCGCCACCGTCAGATACTGCACGCTGAACAGTTTGCTGGGATCGGTCCAGAAGCGGCTGACCTGGAAGCCGGCCGATTCGGCGAGACTGGCAAAGTCTTCGCGGCTGTATTTGTAGGAGCACTCGGTGTGGATCGTCTCACCGGCGGAAAAGGTAACAGCGCCTTCACAGATCCCCACGGTCTGGTCTTTGCGGCTGACCAGATGCATCTCGATCCGCCCAAGCTCTTCGTTGTAGAAGGCGTGGTGCGCGAAGCTGTCCAGGTCGAACTCCCCGCGCAGTTCTTGATTGATCCGGTCCAGCACGTTCAGATTGAACGCGGCGGTGACGCCCCTGGCGTCGTTATAGGCGGCGTGCAGCACATCCGGGTCTTTTTTCAGATCGACGCCGATGAGAAGCCCCCCGCCCTCGCCGCACAACGCGGCGATCTGGGCGAGGAAGAATTGCGCCTGACGCGGATGGAAGTTGCCGATGGTGGAGCCGGGAAAGTACGCGACCGTGCGCGAGGCCGAACGCGCGGGCTCCGGCAGAGCGAACGGAGTGGTGTAGTCGGCGCAGACCGGCAGAATCTCCAGCTGGGGATAACGGCGGCGCAGACCCTCGGCGGTTTTGTGCAAGTGGACCCGGGAGATATCGACGGGGACATAGGCGGCGAGGTCCGGCGCGCTGTCCAATAAGATCCGCGTTTTGGTGCTGCTGCCGCTGCCGTACTCCACCAGACGGCAGTCGGGACCGAGCAGCGCCGCCATTTCCTTGGCGTGGCGCTCCATGATCGAGGCTTCCGTGCGAGTCGGATAGTATTCGTCCAGCTCACAGATCTCGTCGAAGAGCTGCGAGCCGCGCTCATCGTAGAAGTACTTGCAGGGCAGGGTTTTCACCGGCAGGGTCAGTCCCGCCATCACCTCAGCGTAAAAGTCGGCGGTCTCCGAAGAAGATTCTGGGGCATTGGCCACAGCGGCCTTGGAATCGGCGGCGTGCGCGGCGGCGCGCGTCATCTCTACAATCGGCATGTGTCATCCTTTGCTAGTCGAATGCCCATGAACTGCCAGCGGGCGTCTGGGGAGAAGAAGTTCCGATAGGTCGATCGAATATGGGTCTGGGAGGTGGCGCAGGAGCCGCCGCGCAGCACGTATTGGCTGGACATAAATTTGCCGTTATATTCCCCAAGGGCGCCGGGCGCTGCGCGGTATCCGGGATACGGGGTGTAGGGACTTTGCGTCCACTCCCACACATCACCGAACATCTGACGCAGCCCGGGCGCGTCGCCGGTCAACGGGGCGGGATGGAAGCGCTCGCTCTCGACAAAATTGCCTTCCACGGCGACGCCCCTCGCGGCGACTTCCCATTCAGCCTCGGTCGCAAGACGCGCGCCGGCCCAGGCTGCATATGCCTCGGCCTCAAAGAAGCTGACGTGGCATACGGGTTCCGACGGGTCCACCGGGCGCGGTCCGGACAGCGTCATCTGCGTCCAGCTCCCGTCGCCCTGGCGCTCCCAGTACAGCGGCGCCTCCCACCCGCGCGCCTGCACGATGCTCCAGCCTTCGGCCAGCCAGAATTCGGGGCGCCGATATCCGCCGTCCTCGATAAAGGCGAGGTATTCGCCTGCGGTCGTCAAACACGACGCCAGCTGGAACGGCTGCAAAAACGTCTGATGGCGCGGCCCTTCGTTGTCGTAGGAAAAATCCGAGCCCTCATGACCGATCCAGTCCAGACCGCCTTCGAAGGAGATCCAGGTCCGTTCCGGAACAGCTGCGGGAATCGGCGTTTCGCAATGGCGATAGACCGGAAGCAAAGGATTTTCCGAGAACATATGCTTGAGGTCGGTGACCATAAGCTCTTGATGCTGCTGTTCGTGGTGCAGACCGATCTCGATCACGGGCAGCATCTGCGCGACCAGATCCGGCGCGCCGGCTGTGAAGAAGGCGCGCATCGCCTCGTCCACATGGGCACGGTAGGTATATGTCTCATCGACGGTCGGACGTGAGATCAGGCCGCGCTTGGCGCGGCAGTGCCGGTCGCCGACGCTGTTATAGTACGAGTTGAAGAGAAAATCGTACTGCGCGTGGGGAGATTGGTAGCTGGGATCGACCGCCTTCAAGACGAACGTCTCGAAAAACCAGCTGGTGTGCGCCAAATGCCACTTCGCCGGACTGCAGTCCGGCATGGATTGAATGGCGTAATCTTCCGTCACGAGTGGCGCGCAGATCTTTTCCGTGAAGGCGCGCACGGTTTCATATTGCACGGCAAGCGCGGCGTTCCGCTCCTTGTGAGGAGCGACGAGAGCAGACGACATACAGGTTGACCTTTCTATCGCATGGCGCGAGCGCCTGTTTAGTCGAGCGTGAGAAAAAGATTGTTGAGCGACTCCATCAATGTGGGATGCGCGAATACTCCGTCACGCAGCGCCGTATAGGGCAGCTTGCCCATCATCGCGATCTGAAGCGCGCCCATGACTTCGCCGCCGTCCAGTCCGAGAATGGCGGCGCCCAGGATCTGACCGCTGTCCGTGTCCACGAGCGCCTTCATAAAGCCCCTGCTTTCATCCGTCTCCAGGGCGCGCGCAACACTCGACATCGGCAGTTTCGCAACTTTGTAAGCGATCCCCAGCGCCTTCGCTTCCGTCTCGGATAAGCCGACACGACCGAGCTGCGGATCGATGAACACCGTATAGGGCGTCGGCCGGTCCGTCACCGAGCGCCGGCCGCCGTCCAGCAGGTTCGCTTTTAAGATCCGAAAATCGTCGTAAGAGATATGCGTGAACGCCGGGCCGCCTTTGACGTCGCCCATAGCATAGACACCGGAAACACTCGTTTCGAGCCGGTCGTTCACAATAATATTTCCCTGTTTGTCCAGCGCGATTCCGGCCGCATCCGCGCCCAGGCGGTCCGTGTTTGGCCTGCGCCCCGTCGCCACCAAGAGATGCGAACCCGAAAGCACGCGCTCCTCACCGTCGATCTTCACCGTCAGACGCACGCCATCGGCATTCCCTTCGACGCTTTGCGCTTGGGCGCTGAGCAAAACTTCGATCCCGTCCTCGCGGACGATCTTCAGCACATCATCCGTCACATCCTGATCCTCGCGTCCCAGCAGCTGTCCGGACCGCTGCACGATCGTCACCGCGCTGCCGAAGCGCCGGAACATCTGCGCAAACTCCAGCGCGATGTACCCACCGCCTAGTACCAGTAAATGCTCGGGAACGGCGTTCAGTTCCATCACCGACGTGGAATCGAGAAATGGAGT
>JAOQAA010000539.1 GCA_025963815.1 Capsulimonas sp. | reverse complement strand
GAGATAAATTTTGAGGGAATGGCCGGAAAGTAGGCGACCGGCCCAAAATTGCTGAGATAGTGCACGACCCGATAAGGTCCGGTCAGCTTTGGCGATTCCAGGATGATGGTGTCGAAGCGATTTGCCGTAATGCACCGGGCCACACACATCAGATAAGTTTTGAGCGGGGCGTCGTAAGTCACGCTGGTTTCGCCAAGGCCGAACGTTGGATCGTTGGTTTCTGGCGACGTCGTTTCGCCCCAATGCGCGATCGGCTGGATATTACGGCGCACCGCGTCCAAATGGTTCTTATCCCAGGGCAGCCAGGCGCCGGATTTCGTAAAATATTGCCAGTTGTGGGCGGTGTTCAGATACGCGGTATTGCTTCTCGCGTCCGCGCCGCGCGGCATGAGAATTCGGACAAGATAGACGTTGTCCCCCATCACCCAGGAATTTCTTGCGGCAGTTGCCTGCGGGTTCGCTCCATGGGCAGTCATGTAGGCGTATTTGCGGCCGGTCGCATGATCCACGAGCGCGAACTTCATGTTTTTCCCAAAATCGACAAAGTGGGGCGCGCCCAGCATGATCTCATGGTCAGGCTTCTCGGAGTCGCTATTATGATAGTTCTCGAAGAGGCCATGGTCTGGATCGGTCGTATCCGACCAATTCTTGCCGTCATCCGTGGAGTATCGAAAGCCGGCGAAGGGTTCCAGCACCTGCCAGTCGTTGTGGGGTACATGGACGGAGTGATCGTGATCGGTGAGGAGATATGTGCCGTAGTACCAGACCGAGTTAAAGACCAGGGCGGCGCTGGGATAACGGCCACAGCTATGGGCTCCGCCTCCAAGATGAGAATTGACAGTCGTGAGCGGCGCAATCTCCAGGTTTAAAGGATCGTCGCCGGAGATGCGCGCCGCCCCCGGATTAGGCGTTCCCGCAGCGATATCACCCACCTTACCACCAGTAAATGGAGATCGAAGCTCTCCATCTGAGCACCAGCAGGGAAACCAGGTATCGGCGGCTTCATAATCGGCATAGCGTCCGCTAAAGGTAATGCTGTCGAAGGTGAGGGATTTTTTCAGAGGGCAATCTTGCGGGATATCGCTGGGCCAGGTGAATGGATCAAATTTGGAGACGGTTTCCCCCTTGATCGTGTCGGCTCGAACAATAGGATGCGAAATCAAAAACACAGTCAGGATGGCGATGAACGCTGGCCGGCCCGTCCAAGAAGTCCTGAAAACTCGCTTACAACGTTTACCCGTCATCGTCGCCTCCGTGAAACGAAGAGCGCCTCTCGACTTCTGACGATGTCGAGAGGCGCTTTGCGCAAATTTGCGAGCCTTAGCTAATGGTCACCGAGTCGATGGTGTCGCCTTCGCGCAGCTTCAGGACGTTCTCGACGCCGCTGATGGTTTTGCCGAAGACGGCGTAGTTCATATCCAGATGCGGCGTCGAGCCCAGCGTGAAGTAGAACTGACTGGAGGCGCTGTCGGGCGCGGCGGAGCGGGCCATCGCTACGGTGCCGGCGGTGTCGTGCTTGAGCGACGGCGTCACTTCCAGCTTGATGTGCTTGCCGGAGCCGCCAGTGCCGTTGCCGTCCGGGTCGCCGCCCTGAACGACGAAGTTCGCCACATAGCGGTGGAACTTCAGTCCGTTGTAGAATCCTTTTTGGGCAAGATCGATGAAGTTCGCAGTTGTGATTGGAGCTTCGGACTCGGCGAGCTGAACGACGATGGTTCCTTTGCTCGTTTCGAAGGTGGCTGTTCGGTCGGCCATGATGCGTGTTTCTCCTCTGCGGCGCTCGCCGCGGGTTTTGCCGCCGTCTTTGACGGCGCCTTCTTTTTCGCGTCCACACTCGATTTGAGCGCGAACGACGCAATCTCTTCTGCGGTCAGGTGGCGCCAGGCGCCGGAAGGCAGCCCGGTCAAACGCACGCCGCCGATCGAAATGCGGATCAGCTTCGACACGGGATGGCCGACCGCCGCCAGCATGCGGCGCACCTGACGGTTCTTACCCTCATGGATCGTCAATTCCACCTCAGACCCGCCGACACTCCCCACCCCTTCCGAAAACCGTTTGCGCACGCGCACGTTCTCGGCGGGCTTGGTCATGCCGTCTTCCAGCCGCACACCGGTGGCGAGCTTCTTGAGCGCCTCGGGACTCGGCACGCCGCGCACGGTCGCCCGGTACGTCTTCGGCACATGGTGCTTGGGATGGGTCAGGGTGTAAAGGAAATCGCCGTCGTCGGTGAGGAAGATCAAGCCCTCGCTGTCCGAATCAAGACGGCCGACCGGACGCAGCATCGGCTTGCTTTGCAAATCGACTAAGTCCGTGACGAGGCGGCCCGCGTTCGGGTCGTGCAGCGTACACACAACATCCTTGGGCTTATTCAAAACGATATAGTAGCGCTTGGAGGGCTCTTTGACCAGCTTGGAGTCGAATAAGATGCGGTCCTTCGCCGGGTCCACCTTGACGCCGAGCTCCGTGACGACTTTGCCGTTGACTTTGACGCGGCCCTCTTTAATCCACTCTTCGCACGCTCTTCTCGATCCGATTCCGGCCCCAGCCAATACCTTTTGGAGACGTTCTTCCATATACCATTACTCCCATACACAGCAGCATCACGGCTCCGAGCCCAGCGCCCAGGCCGCGCGCAATGCGTGTTCCTAAATTGTGTGTCGTGTGTGCGATCGCTGCGGCGGCCGCCATCGGCGCATCCTCACCCGCGACTGCGTCACCGGTCGCCTGGACTTTTCCATTGGCGATCACGGCGTATGTGCCCAGCTTCGTTCCGGCGGCGATCGGCGCGGAAGGCGGCGACGGCAGCGGCGTCACCGTCACACTGAAATCCGGAACAGATTTCCATTTGGAAACGACGACCTGTAAATCCTTGGCCGCAACGACAGGAACCGGCCGGTCCGCGTTCCGCACGGCGATCTGTCCGACTGAGTCGCCCTGATGAAGATACGGCACGCGCTTATAGTTCGCGAACCCGTAGTTCAGCAGCGATTCCACATCCTGGCGGCAGGTGTTGCTTTTCAGCGCCACCGCGATCAAGCGCCATCCGCCCCGGGTCGCGGAGCCGACGAAACAGTGTCCCGCCTGCCGCACATAACCGGTCTTGATGCCGTCGGCGCCCGGAAAGTCGCGCAGAAAGGTCTTCGAGGTGTTCGTCACCCACGAATCGCCCTTATGCATGGAGCGCTGCACTTTATACTTCGGCGTCCGGACGATCTTGTTGAACTCCGGCAGATTATTCGTGGCGTAGCGCGCGATTGTCGCCAGGTCCGCCGCCGTCGAATAGTGGTCCGGCGCGTAGAGGCCGTTCGGCGTCACGAAATGCGTGTTAAAAGCGCCGATATCCTGCGCCTTCAGATTCATCTGCTCGACGAACGCCGGCACGGATCCGCTCAAATAGGTCGCTCCCGCCACCGCCGTATCGTTCGCCGAGCGAAGCATGAGGGCGTACATCATATCGTGGAGCGGGATCGTCTCTCCCGGCGACAGATGCAGGCTGCTGTCGGGCAGGGTCTGAACTCCCTGCGGCGCGGTCACAATATCGTCCGGATTTCCGCGCTCCAGCAGCAGGATCGCCGTCATCATCTTCGTGGTGGACGCGATCGGACGGTGGACGTTCTCATTTTTCGCCCACATCATCTTCCCGGTCGAGGCGTCTTCCAAAACGCAGAACTTGCTGTTCGATTTGGGCGTCGTCGGACTGTTCGCCGCAGGCGGAGGCGCCGCGAAGGCGTGTCCACAGAGGACGGGCGTCAGGGCAAGCGCAACGGCGGCTCGCCGGGCGAGTTGGGGGAATATCACTTACTACTCCTCAAGGCCGACCGCCTGAAGTGCGTCGTGCTCCTGGGCCTTTTCGGCCTCGGCAACGGCGATATCCTCCAGCGGCGGCAAATCTTCCAGCGACGATAATCCAAAGTAATGCAAAAATTCCGGCGTGGTGGCGTACAGGATCGGACGTCCCGGCACGGCTTTGCGGCCATCCTCACGGATCAGGCGACGGTCCAGCAGCGTTTTGACGACGCCATCCACGCTCACGCCGCGCACGGCTTCCATCTCGGCCACGGTCACGGGCTGCTGATAGGCGACAATCGCGAGCGTTTCCAGCGCCGGCTTCGAAAGCCGCGCCTTGCCGGCGGGCGCCGCGAGCAGCTTGCCGATGTCCTGCGCCAACTCGGGTTTGGTCGCGATCTGATAGCCGCCGGCAATCCGCATGATGTGCAGGCCCGATTTGGCGCGGCGCGCGTATAGATTGACGAGATCTTCCAGCGCTTCTTCGACTTCGACGGCGGCCAGCCCGAGCACCTTCGCCACATCGGCGGGGGTGATGGGTTCAATCGCGACGAACAGATAACCTTCCAGCAAGGCGATCAGCGACTCCAACGTGTATACGCGCGGTTCTTCTTGACGGGCTTCAGTCGCGGCCAACTATTCGAACTCCTCTGGTGCTTCTTCTTCCATCTCAGCGCTTTCGGCGTCCATTTGAGTTCCCGCCGAAGCGCCCTCGCCAGTTTCGTCCTCGGCCTTTTGCACATCCACGGCTAAACGAATTTCGCCGAGCATCTCTTCCTGGACCGCCGAAATCCGCGCCTGCCGCAGCAGTTCCAAAAGCGCCAAAAACGTCATGATCACATCGAACCGGACTAAAGGCCGCTCGAAGCACTCGTCGAAAATAATTCCCTCAGGCCCAGCGCGCTGGATCTTGCGCCACAGGGTCGCCATCGCGAGGCGCAGCGTGACTTTGGCGCGCCCGACATGCGCCGTCCCTCCGGTCGAATCCGATCCCATCTCCGTCAATAGTCGCATCAGCGCCTTGACCAGGGAATTCGAAGAAAACTCGCCATACGGAACGGGCAGTTCGTAAAGATCGCCGTACGCCGCCTGGCCGCGAAAAAACACCTGCCGCCGGTCGCCTTCCCATGTAGCGAGGGTCGCGACAAACGCCTTGTAGCGCTGGTAGTCGAGCAGACGCTGCACGAGCTCCTCGCGCGGGT
>JAOQAA010000535.1 GCA_025963815.1 Capsulimonas sp. | reverse complement strand
CGGGTCCCCCAGAATTGGGGCGGAGGGGCCTCTTTCTCTCTGCACAATACGGAATACTCGGCTGGAATCTAATTATTAGCTCCCCTTTTCCCGGGCTTTAGCCCTTCACTGGGAAAAGTCCAAAGCTTACCCAAGCGCCGGGGGAATAGGTCACGAGATGGGGCTAATCCCCCAACTCTACCCAGCTCACATTATCCGTCAGCGCAATCGGATACGCCCCGTTCTCCAGCGTCAGCGCGCCCATGGGCTTGTATGTTCCCACATTCGCTACCTTCGCCGGCTGCTCTATGAGTAATCGCGCCTGCGGCGTATCGTCGGTCTTGGCGGCGAGGCCGACGCGGACGGCGTTGGTTTTGGTGTTCACTTCGACAGTGTCGAACTGGCCGGCGTCGAGGGTGAGCCAGAGGCCGCGTGGGGCGATGTAGACGCGCGATCGGAAGGAGTCGCGTGGGTGGATGGTGATCCAGTCGCCGTGTGAAGTGACGTTGCCGCCGAAGGCTTGCCAGCCGAAGTCCGGGTGGTTAATGACGTATGTGGCGGCGTCCAGCGCGTGGCCGAAGAAGTTGGGGCCGTAGTCGCCGGAATAGGCGTCCCACTTGAGCGTGGTCGGGAACGTATGGAAGGCGGCCGAGGCGAAGCCTTCCTGGTCGATGTTAGACAGTGGTCCCATCGTGCCGCCGTAGCCCACGCGCAGGAGGTAGTAGTCGTCCGGATGGTCGCGATACTCTTTGAGGACGGGAATCGCGTTGAGGCCGGAGCCATAGTGATGGATCTGGCGCTCGATGCGGGGCAGCTTGCCACCGTAGAGGAAGTCCCAGTAGCGGCGGGCGTCGCCGTTGTAGCCCCAGTGGGGGAGGGTGGGCATGTAGCCGAGGATGGCGCTGAGCGTCACTTCCGCCTGCTTGGTGTAGCCGAAGTACTTGGACCAGGAGTAAACTTCCTCTTGACCGGTGGAGTCCCACGCCATTTCGCTGCCGAACGGATAGTCGCGCGTGCTCCAGCGATCGGCGCGGGTCTTCATGCGCGCTTCCAGGGCGGCGGCCTTGTCGGTCCAGCCTTCGCGCTGGACATCTTTCAAGAGCTCTAAGAAGACGTCGCCTTCCATCAGGCCGAGCTGCATGTAGCCGACGACATCGTTGCCATTGGCGTCCGTGCTGGTCAGGTACATCGTCGTTTCGTATGCTTGATTGAGATACCAGTTCCAATCATGGATTTTCACCATGCTCGGGTGGTTGCGCGCCACGCGGTACATCGCCCAGTAGGCGGCCACGACATGCGGATAGTTGTAGCCGCGCCCGATGTCCTCGGACGCCTGCTTGTTCCAGCTTGTCCAGCTGCGCCAATTCGTATCCGAATCGTAGGGAAAGTTCGGAAGAGCCTTGGGATCGTAGTAGAACATGCTCTTGCGGACACCATACTTCTGCGGACCATCTTTGTACTGGATACCGCCCCAGAGCACGCCGTCGACGAACTGCTCATACTTCGCCACTTCCTCACGGTTTGGCTGGCCGAACTCCTTCATGGCGGCGGCAACATAAGCGCCCGATCCGCCCTCATCGCCCAGGCCCGCGATCCAGGCGCGGCTTTCCTGCGTGATCTGCTTGTTGGCCTCGCGGTCGTAGCTGATCACCGAGGGGCTGCGTTTGAATGGGTCATTGGGATCGACAAACCACTGCTTGGTCGTCAGGAAGTTTCCCATATCCGACACGGCCTGCGCTGCGGGCTTGATGACATAGTAACTGACCGTCTGCTGGAGACCATCGGCGTAGGTGACGGTCAGACGCGCGCGTCCCCAGCCTTTGCCGTGCAGTGCATAAGCCTTCCAGCCGTTGTGCGCTGGCTTGGCCGGGGCGATTTCGATGGCGCCCACTGGCTCCACCGAGATATTTTTGACGGCTTTCGGATATTTCAGGAACAGGCGCCCGTCCTGATCCATCGGGATTACGTATCCGGGAATACCTATGGCGAGCGGGCGCTTGTCCGCTTCCAGCGTCTTGTCGATATTACGAATCGTGTCCGAAACCAGAAATTTGACGCCGTAAGTGCGCGTTTCGCCGGGGGCGAGCGACGCCATTGTCGGCGTGTTCCATTGCTCGATGCCTTTCCACTCTTTTTCGGCGTACGCTTCCGTGTGAACCATCCAGTTCATCATGCCTTCGAAGGTCTGCTCGGGCCAGCGCGGTTCCTTCAGTAGCTGGTAGGCTTCGAAGGGAGTTTTGCCGTAAGGCGTCACTACCAGGGTAGGCCCATGTCCGCTGAGGCGGGTTACTTGAAGGTAGCCGGCGTCCTGTCCGATGTACGGGTCCGAGAACGCGCACTTCGCGTGGGCTTCCGCCAGCTCGCGGTCCGTGATGATGTTATTGAACACCATGGGTATGCCGAGCGCGCCGATCTGCACGGGGGAATTGGATTTGTTCTTGATGTCGAACTTCAGGACAAGTTTGCCGCTGTCCAATGTCCATGTGCGCGTGATTTGGAGCGGGCAGTCCGGCCCCAGTGTCGGGGCGAGATCGGCCATGGCGAGCGCCTTGCCGGTTGCGGGGAGCGCGGTGACGGGCTGGCGATGGGCGGCGGTGGAGTAATCCGTCCAGTCGCCCGACGTTCCGGCGCGCAGGCGCATTGTCAGGTCGCCGAGATCGAAGAAGCCGTCACCCCCGCGCTTGTCCAATCGGTCGGACGGCGTGAAATCGAACCCATCGCCGCCTTTGGGCTGCAGTGCGGCGATTGTCTGGGAAGATTTGACGAGCTTTAATGTGAAATCCGGGGTGACGAAATCCATGGTTCCATTTTCAATTCCAAGCGTGCTTGGAGCTTCTTTAGGCGTCTGGGCTAAGACTATCTGTGGCGCTGTTGACCAGAGACTGAGCGCAATAAGACCGGTGAGCAGATAAGGTGTCTGTAAATTCGAAGTGCGCACGGTGATAACTCTCTCCTTGAATGCGTGACTTCTTCCACGCATCGGCTTTAGTTCAGCGCCTGGTCGGCGCGGATCATGCGAACGCCATAGACAGCGGCGATCTCCTTGCCGCCGGCGGCTTGGAAGCGAACCGTAACTTTAGTTTTACCCACCACAAGATCTGCGGGGATGGCGTAAGTGATGTCGTAGAACTTCGGCGTCAGACCTCGCTCGACTGTCTGCGCTCCGACTTTGGCGCCGTTTACCTGGATCTCAAAGGTCCGTGTGTCCCTTTCTTGTGCGTTGTAAGTCACGATCAGCGCCATGGGATGCGCGGGATCAACCGGAAGATCGAACGAGAACCATTGGCGGCCTCGGCGAGCGGCGCGGCCCATCAATCGGTCCGGGGATGTGTCTTCGCCCTGCTGGTTGAAATCGCGCTCGGTCTGCATCTGTCCCGGCTGCGCGTACGCGACCGTGGCGGCTTCCAATTTGTGCTGTTTTTCCTGCTCGGCGGCGATCTCCGCCGCTTTCTTCGTCCACTCACCGCTCGTGTAGAGGTCCCAGTAAGCGGCGTAGCTGCGCCGGTGCAGACGGTGAAACGGAGTGAAAATGACCTCCATCGTCTGCCCGTCGCCGCCGGGATTTCGACCGGCGCCCACACTTCGAAATTGACCGGGCTTTCCAGGGATGGGCTTCAGCCACTCGGCGAGAGGCCACTCCGATGTTGTGAAGACCGGAACCGTTGGAAGCGGCGTATCGTCGCCGCGTTCCGGTCCCAGATCGCCGGCCAGAACCAGCGGTCCCCACATCAGCGCGGCGCGGCTGGGGTTATCTGGCAAAGGCTCCGTGCGCAGTGTTTTGGGAAGCGAAAGCGTGACGATGTCGCCGCTCTTCCATCGCCGTTTGATTTCTATATATGAGCCGGGGGCAGACAGATGAGAAACGGCTTTTCCATTGACCGCCACGCGAAATCCTTCGCCCGCCCAGGCGGGGCGGCGCAGGGCGAGCGTAAGATCCTTGGGCGAGGACAGCGTTATCTTCAGCGTTGCCGTCTCACCTTCAGGGAAATTCGTGGTCATGGAAAGGCGCGCGCCTTGCGCCTTCCAGTCGGCGTTTGTCGGTGCGTAGAGGTTGACCCAGAGTTTGTCGCCCGCCGTGTAGTAGATACCGTAAGCGTGCAGCGCATGGCTCTCCATTCCGGTGCCGACGCAGCAGGTGAAGCTCTCAAACATATCTTGATATTCGCGCTGGACGCCCTGACCGACCGGAACCATATAACATGTCCGTCCATCTTCGGGATCGATCGATCCCAGCACATGATTGAACAGAGCCCGCTCGTGA
>JAOQAA010000510.1 GCA_025963815.1 Capsulimonas sp. | reverse complement strand
GTGACTGCACATCCCCAGCGCCTTGAGTAAAGCCGCCGCCAGGACCAAAGAACGTCGCGGGCGATTTTTGCGCCGTCAAGCCGCTCAGCGGTTTCGCGTCTCCGTTCACATAAGCGTTCGCCGCTTTCGTGCGCCGCTTCATAAACTCTTCGAAATCTTTCGTGATCGTGCTCATAAGCCGCTCCTCTCGCGTGAATTCGTGGCTTACTTTACCCGTCCGTGATATTCTTTACACTGCATCCGCCGCGAGCAATCCCTGCAAATCCAGACGCCGTGTGTACATCGTCACTTCGCCTTCGGGAGTCAGCGGCCATTGATCGCGCGGCCGGTCCCAGTAAAGCTCTACGCCGTTTCCGTCCGGATCAGACAGATACAACGCTTCGCTGACGCCATGGTCGCTCGCGCCGTCCAGAGAAATCCCCGCCGCGATCAGCCGTTTCAAGGCGTCGGCCAGCGCCGCCCGCGTTGGGTATAGAATCGCCACATGGTAGAGGCCTGTGGTTCCCGGGGGTGGGGGAGATCCGCCCTTGCTTTCCCAGGTGTTCAGCCCGATGTGGTGATGGTAGCCGCCGGCCGAAATAAACGCCGCGCTGTCTCCCATTCGCACGACCACTTCAAACCCCAGCACACCCTGATAAAAAGCCAGCGCCCGGTCGAGGTTCGCCACCTTCAAATGCACGTGCCCGATGGAAACGCCCGCATCGATCGGCCGCGCCGTGAGTTCTTTCGCCGTTGAATTCTCCAATTTTCCGCTCCTTCAATCTGCTCTGATTGTTGTAACTATTTTCGTTATAACAGAGTTCCGAAGGCGGCACCTAGCTATAGCTCGAAACTTAAAATGTTGAGTTATTGACTCTTATGTTTGGTTCGATTCCTGTCTATAAGATTCTTGATTATTCTTTTGGCTTGGCGGCAGGCGGTATCGGCAGCGGCGGCTTGGCGGCAATTGGAACACTAAGAAGCTGAGCACGAGCCAAGGCTTGTTCAGTTTTTGAAGACTCTAACATACCCTTAGCGTATGTTGTCATACTGGGAGCAGCTTCGGCTTCTTTATTTGCTTTGCTAAATATATCTAACGCTTCTTGATATAGCCCCATCTTCGCCAGTGCTTTGCCTTCGATTATTAGTGCTGTTATAGGTTGGTTATTATAGAAATATTCGCTTTTTGTTTTATTCATAGTTATTATTGCATGTGCTGCGTCAATGGCCTCCTGAAACCTTTTTAGATGTAGTAATGTTACTCCTAAATTATTCCATAAAATACCTACAATGTTGTGCAGTTTGGGGTTTGATGATTTTTCGAAACGTTCTATGGCCCCTTGATATACTAACAGCGCCTTGTCTGGTTGTTTAACGTTAAGAAAGTAGCTCCCTTCATTGTTTAATGATCTTGCTGTCGCATATTCTAATTCAGGTTGATTTCCTGCTTTTTTTACTAACGCATCATAACAACTAATAAGTGTAACACATGCTTGTGTTGTTTTTGAATTGTTTACAGGCAACGCATCTACAGCTGAGTCCATGGCCTTTATTAAGTCGCGCAATTGATTTTCCGTTAAATCATCAATTATGATCTGTTGTGCATGTTCTGTTGCCTCATCGTACTGGGCGCGACGTAGAGCATCACGAACGTTCTCTAATTGAGTCTCAATATTCTCTCTGTGTTCAGACTCTAAGTGCTGAGCCCTTTCAATTCGTTCAATTACACTACGAAACGAATAAATATCATTGCGATTCTCTGATTCGTTTGCAGGAATCGAGTGACGTAGTTGGTTAGCAAAGAACGAAAGAGGATCTTTAGTCAATGATGGCGAGGCTACTCCTAGTTGTTCAATCATAGCGTCGAGAACTTCCGTGGCACTGAGCGTTGGATCAACAGGATCGCTGTCATTTTGTTTAGATGTGTCATCACCATCGTTATTCTTTAGCATCGGCGGCACAACGAAATATACATCGGGATGTGATACTAGCCAGCGAGGCATATCGGCCACCTGATCTCGACGGAAACAGAACCAATAGAGATTGAATGGTAACGGTGTAAGTAAACGACGCTTCAAAGCAGTCATAAACACATCACTTTCCCATCCACTATAGCCAATGACTAAGGGAGCACGATAAGCCAGGATTTTATCGAGTAATGCGGCCATGGTTAGAGTAGTGTCCTCAAGCGACCTTGCCCTATCTACGATTTCCTCGCTAGTATTGCGGCAATCGTAAAACCAATATGAGCCATGTGCGTGGATTAACTGAATATCAGGCTTCTCTGGATCTATACGTTCTACGGTCCGAGGATCGTCACATATAACTGGTGTTTTACCAAATAGCGTTAATGCATGAGATAGTAGGTCGTCAAAATTTACGGTGACGACAACATTCGTGACGTTAGTTTCTAGGAGGAGGTGGGCTAGTCGGAAGTTGGCGTGTGTAATAGGTGCATCTGTTATAAGACTGCGCAGGTATTCTTGACGTTGGATACGATGCGGGTACGCTGCCTTGAACCATTGCGAGTAGGCGTAGTTGGGGTCAGAGTTTGGCTGTTTGATTACACGTCCCAAATCCTGAGCGACTTCTTCGCAGTGACGTAGCACCTCAGGCGCAAGCGGAATTGACGGATATGAGATTCCTGAACCTGTGAAGAAGAAAAAAGGAGAACGCACTTTATCACCTTTAGAGGTGCCTAACGTAGGTGTGCTGCATGCTTGCTTGATTTCGCTCACCGCTTCTAACAAGGAAATCATTTTTCCCTTTTCAATCTCAGATGTCAAAGCCTGTCTCCTAACGCGCAGAATGTGTGACTATCTTAGCACAGCAAACAAAAAAGCACAATAATATATTGGTGCAATGCAGTAATTAAGAGATTTTCGAGACGCAATCAATCGAACGACTAGGTCAGGGGAGCTGCTCGCTCTACAAATATTGAAAATTTATTTTCAATATTGCCCAAAAAAGTGATACGGGGGCGACTTTCCTGCGTCTACGCATTCAGATGAACTCGAAATCACCGGGACAGGCGGGGCAAGGGTGGCGATGAGTATGATGGCGCCGCTGGAATTTGCCGGGGGCGCGCAGAGCGACAATCTGCGCGATCATTCGGACCTCGCGGCTTGTGAGCACGCGGAGACGGATCTGCTGCTCGTCCAGCGCTGCGCGCAGGACGATCCCGCCGCCATGCGTGAGATCGTGCGCCGCTATCAGCCTCGGCTGTTCCGTTATCTCAGTCCCTTGCTGGGTACTCAGGAAGACGCCGAAGAAGCGGTCTTGGATGTGTTTCTGCGTGTTTGGCGCGATGCGGATCGGTTCGAGCGCCGCTCGAGCTTTTCCACATGGATTTACCGGATCGCCACCAACATTGCTTATGACCGATTACGGCGGCGTAAGGCTCTGCGGCGGACGGCGCCGCCGGTGGACTGGGCGGATGTCGTGACGGAAGACGCGGAAGCAGTCGCGCTGGGCAATCTGGAAGCGATGGAGCGATCTCGTCTTTTGGACAAGTGCCTTCAGGAGATGAAAGTAGACGACCGTTTGCTGCTGACCCTGTACTATGGCGAGGAAATGGGTTACGACGAGATTGCTCGGATCACCCAGTGTCCGGGACCGCTGCTGCGGGTTCGAGTAATGCGAGCGCGCCGTCGTTTGCGCGCCGCTATGGAAGCCGCGTCGCCCGAGGAATATGCATGAATTGTCGATATTTAGAATCGCTGGCGGCGGACTGGGCCGCAGGAAAGCTCTCGGCCAATCTCGCCGCGCAAATGGAGAGCCATGGCGAAACATGCGTTTCTTGCGCTCGCTTGATGCGATCAGAAGCGCAGCTGCGGCAGGCGTTTCGCGACTGGAGCCGTGAGAAAACTTCCTCCAAGGATTTGTGGGCGCCAATGGCGCATCGTCTGGAGCCGCGCCGCCGTCGCGTTTTGCCCGCTCCACGCCTTGTTTGGAGCGGCGCCGTTGCGCTGGTCGTGGTGGCGTTGGTGACGCTGCGGCCGCCGTCGCCTCGTTCTGAACATCCCGTTTCTGTGCCGGTCACGGCGGCGGACACGACGCCTGGAGCCTCTGTTAGCCATGTCGCTTCGGCGGACACGCTTGCTTCCTGGCACACATTGAGCGACGTTTCGACCTCTAACTCGGCTGTGGACGATCCAGCGGGCGGGTCGATGGAAGAAATATGGACACATCTCGATTCGCAAAACAATTGAAACTCGCGGGCCGGGGCGCTGCGGCGTGTCTGGCGGCGACTCTGATCTGCGTGGCTTCCGTGGGAGCGGCCCCAGGCGAGCATCCTGGGATCCGTCTGGTCGATAACGAGACAAACGGCATGAACTTGACGCCGGCGCAGCAGCAAAGACTGACGGCGCTGGAGAGCGCCTCAAGAACGCAATCCGCCGACCTGTTCTCCCAGCTGCAGCAGACCCGGCGCAAGCTTTCGGATGTTTATCGCAAGTACGATCTGGACGCCGCCGCCGCGGCGCGGCTCAACCAGGATTTGAACCGGGTGCAGGGACAGCTGCTCGATCTGCGCCTTTCCGACCAGCAGCAGCTGCGCAAGATCCTGACTCCGGATCAGTTCGCGCAGCTTCAATCATCGATCCAGCGGCGGCCGAGACCGGACGGCGGACACGGCGGCCCGGGAGATCCCAGCCACGGTCATCGCGACTGGACGCCGCGCTAAATCGCTTTCAAAGCATGGCAAGCTTTCACTCAACACAAACAGGTTCGTAATTCAGACAACAGCTCGAGAAGGATGGAAAACAGCATGAAGCACGCATTTTGGCCCGCGATGGCGGCCATGACGGCAATCGTCGCAATTTCGGCAGTTCACGCGGCTCCCGGAGACGATCGAGTGATGGGGCAGGTTTCGGCGGTGGACGCTGCGGCGAAAACCATCACCGTGACAAGCCGTAACTTCCGCGACCCACAGGCGGAGCCCACCACGACCACATTCAAGGTCACCGATGCGACCAAGTACACCGTGGAAGCGACCAAGACCCTCGACTCCCTGAAGGTCGGCGATAATATCCGCGTCGGCGGACGCCCCGATGACAGCGGCAATGTCGAAGCTCGCTCCATCACGGTCGTTCCGGCCGGTCAGGGCGGACCTGGCGCGGGACGTCCCGGCGGCGCTGGTGGTCCTGGAGCCGGCGCTCCCGGCGGGGCAGGGGGCCCTGGCGGCCGCGGTGGACGCCGTGGCGGCACGATGGGCGTGATCGCAACGCTCAAGCCCGCTCTGACGATTACGACGGCCGACGGCAAGACCATCACCGTCACGACGACGGCCGATACGCGCATCACGGGACCGGCGGCTGGTTCGTGGTCGGACGTGAAGACGGACTCGTTTGTCAGCGCCGAAGTCACGGGTGACGCGGGCTCTCAGGTCGCCACCACCGTGCGCGTCATGAATGGCATGGGCTTTGGACGTGGCGGCGGTCAAGGCGGCCCTGGTGGACAGGGTGCTCCTGGCGGTCAGGGCGGACGCCGTCGTGGCGGTGGCCAGGGTGGTCCCGCGCCCGCTCCGGTTCAGTAATCACTCCGCAAGCTTAAGATAGAAAAAGCCGTCTGCCCGCGCTTCAAAACGAAGACGAGCAGACGGCTTTTTCGTGAAGCAATCTTATTTCATAAATCTTATTTGCGTCGTCGCCAAACAATCAGCGTTGCGATCGTGGCCACAATTCCCGCGCTGACCGCAAGGCCGGTGAGATTTCTCTTCGCCATCGCTTCGGGTGAGCCTTGGGCGTCTTTCGCGGCGGGGGCGCCCTCCGGGAGGAGAATATTGACGCAGCTGGGTACGACTTCTACGCTCCATTCGCGGGTGTCGCCTCCCGATTCGCCGTCGAACTCGATCGGCTCGGGGGTGGGCGTGCGGACAGTGATCTTTTTGGCCTGATAGACATCCAGCTCGGGAGCGTCCTGCGTTCGGCCCATCAGCGCATAGCCGGCGATCCGCAGCCACTGTGCGAGGGTTTCCGCCTTGACGATCCCAATATCCAGCAGACCGTCGTTGGGAGACGCGGTCGGCATCGCCTCCACGCCGCCGGTTACCTTGCCCATATTGGCGATCAGCACACTTTTAGCACGGGCGCGGATCGGCGGCTTGCCGTCCAGTACGATCTCGACAACGGCGCCTCTCTTAGGCAGGTTTTTCAGGGCCGCCCACAGATACGCGAATACTCCAAGACGGTTTTTCGTCTCGCGGTCGGCGTCCTTGATCATTCGGGCGTCCAGGCCGAGGCCGCCCATGATCGCGAAGTGCTTGCCGTCGTTCGAACGGGCGAGATCGAGACAATAGGGATGTCCTGACAGCGCCACGTGAACAGCTTCGGGAACGGTGGTGGGAATGCCGAGATTGACGGAAAGCAGGTTTCCGGTGCCGGCCGGCAGCACGGCGACCGGGATATTTGAGCCAATGGTGGCGGAGAGAACCTCGATCACGGTGCCGTCGCCGCCGGACACCGCGATCAGATCGACGCCGGAACTCAGCGCTTTTTTCGCCAGCTCCTCGCCGCCGACTTCCTTGGTGGTCTCAATAAACTGACATCGATATCCGTGCTCGGCGAGCGCCTCTGAGATGCTCTTTTTGCGTGCCTCAGGATCGCTCTGACCCGAGACGGGATTAAAAATGATTGAGACACACTTCTGATCAGAAGATGTGTCGCCCGCCTGCTCGTTATGGACGGGTTCCGTTGTTTCGGTGGGTGGGGTTGTGGCGCTCATGCGCTTTATGTACCCAGAAACGAGCAGGCTATACCAACGCGCAATGACGCCGTTACGCCGCGCGCAGCAGAGGAGGCGCCGGGGCGCTGGGAAGGCCGTATTTCCTCAGGACATCGATGCAGTCAGAGTCCAGCGCCACGCCTCGATCTTTGTCCAGAATGGCGAAGACTTCTTCGGGCGTCATCGCTCCTCGATAGGGGCGGTCAGCGGAGAGGGCGTCGTACACATCGGCGACCGCGAGTATTCTCATGTCTAGGTCCAGCTGATCGCCGCTCAGGCCCTGGAAGTAGCCGCGCCCTTCGTGGCGCTCATGGTGAGCGGACGCAATCTCCGTGATGCGCTTGAAGCCGGGAATCTGCTGAAGAATTTGCTGCGTATGGAAAGGATGGCGGCGGATGCAGTTCCATTCTTCCTCGTCCGGCTTGCCGGGCTTGTCTAAAATCGTGTTCGGTACGGCAAGCTTTCCGACATCGTGCAGCAGCGCTGACCGCCTCAGTGTCGTGAGCCGCACGCCGGAAATCCCGAATTCACGAGCGATCTGGATCGTATAATCACACACCCGTGACGAATGCTGGCCGGTAAAGGGAGATTTGGCGTCCACGATTTGCGCGAAGGCGTCACAGATGGAATCAATCCTTGTCTCGGTCGCAACCTCAATCGCGCCGCGGATATCGAGATCCAGCAGTGTCTCTCGGGCAGAAGTACGAACCTCATTCCAGAACCGAGCGTCGTGCCGAAACCGCAGTGCGATTCGGACCAGATCCGGATCAAACCAGCGTCCGGACCTTTTCGTCGCCATGTCATACGCCGCATCCAGGCCGAAAGTACGATCGAACACATCCAGTGTCTGCACCAGCGATGCGATGCGGGAAAGCAGTGGGATAGCTTCGCCGCGCAGCCCCAGCGGCGCGCCGGAACCGTTCCATCGCTCGGGCAGCGAGCGGATACAATCGGCCGCCGACTTGCCCAGCCCAAGCATCATCGCGATCTGCGCCCCTCGGTTACAGCGGGACTCTTGGATCTCCTGGTTTTGCCGTGATCCCTGGACGCCGATCTTCAGAACCCGCGCCGCCCGCGAGCACAGCGAGCCCGACGGCAGTGCGTGGGCGGCGGCGTAGCGCGCCGCTTCGAAGATGTTCGACCAATCGACCACGGCGCTGTCGCACTTCGCCTTCAGATCGTCGCTGCCGAAGATCTCGTACATGCGCGCGGCGTTGCTGGAGCAGCCGGCGTCCTTCATCAAGATGGCGTAATAAAGACTGGTCAGTTCTCCTTCGGAGAGACCGTACATCGATCCGATCCGCATCCCGATCAGGCAGGAGCGCTGTGCGTGCCCCATCGGCTGTCCGCCGGTAAGATCGAGAGCGTAACTGAGCGACGAGAGTATTTCGGCAAGCGAGAGCGCGGTCGGTTTGAGCGACTCGTCCATAAAATTCAAACGGCCTTCCTGGTGATAATTCTATCATCGGAGAAAAGAAGCGAGTTTTATACTGACGGAAATACCAGGGAAACCTTCCAAACGCGATTACCTATGAAAATTGGACAATGCGTCATTCTTAAGATATACTGAATGGTATTCCCCTAGCAGGCACACAGCATTTTCAGGAACGGTCTCGATGCGGTAATATCTCACCATGCATATGCGAAAGTTTGGCCGAACGGGCTGGAAGGTATCGGAGATCGGTTTCGGAGGGTGGGCGATTGGCGGGGACGCCTTTGGCAACAGTTATGGCGCGACCGACGACGAGGTTTCCAAAGCCGCGCTGTGGCGCGCGCTGGAGCTGGGCGTCAATCTGATCGACACGGCTGATATTTATGGCCATGGCCATAGTGAGGCCTTGATCGGCGAAGTGCTGCGCGATTGGACGGGAGCGCAGCCCTACGTGGTGACCAAGGGCGGGGTCAATTTTTATCGCAAGGACGATACACTGGAGCAGGATTGGACGCCGTTCGCTTTGGCGCACGCCGTCCAGCAAAGTCTGATACGGCTGCGCCGGGAGACACTAGACCTGTTTCTCCTGATGAACCCACCCGTGGAGGAGATGGAGCGCCTGCGCGTGTGGGATACCCTGGAGGCGCTTCAGCGCGGCGGGAAGATCCATCACTATGGCGTCTCCGTCGCCGAGCCGGCGGACGGTGTTTGGCTGCTGGAGAACGATGCGCCCGTCACGGCGATCGAAGTCGCTTACAGCCTCTTCTACCAGGGAGCAACGACGGATCTGCTGCCGCTGGCGCGACGAAAGAAAGTCGCCATTCTGGCGCGTGAGCCGCTGGCCAACGGTTTTCTCGCCGGAGTGCACGGCTCTGAATCCGTCTTTCCCGAGGGGGATATCCGGGCATCACTGCCTGTGGAATATGTGACGGCGATGGCGGAGACGGCTGCGCGGCTGCGCTTCTTGACGAACGGTGACGGGCGGACTCCCGCGCAGGCGGCCATTCGCTTCGTACTGGACGATCCCGTTGTGGCCTGCGTGGTCGCGGGCGCCAAGACCCCGGCTCAGGTGGAAGAAAATGTCGCCGCCGTGAGCGTTCCGGCGGTCAATGAGGCGGAGCGAGACCGAATCGCGGAGGTGTTTTCAGAATGAATGTTGCAACATCTGAGGAAATGCGCGAGATTGATCGGCGCACGATCAAGGAGTTCGGCGTTCCCAGTCTGATCCTGATGGAGAACGCCGCGCTTCGTGTGGTGGAAACGCTGGCCGCCCGTCACACATTGGCTGGCGCGCGTGTCGCCGTCGTATGTGGCAAGGGAAATAACGGCGGCGACGGCCTGGCTATTGCCCGCCATCTCGCCGTTCGGATGGGAGCTGACGTCACGGTTTGGCTGGCCGCACGCCCGGGAGAAACTCTCTCTGCGGACGCTGCCGCGAATTTATTAATGGCTGAGAAGATCGGCCTGACGATCCATCGGATTGACGGCGCCATTCCCACCGATCTCGCTTCGTCGCTGGCGTCTTCGGAGATTGTGATCGACGCATTGCTGGGAACGGGATTTCGTGGGACCTTAGAAGGCGTGGGAGCATCCATGGCGGGGTCGATCAACGCGGCCGGAAGCGTGGGGGCGTTTGTTGTCGCAGTGGATGTCCCTTCGGGCATTGAAGCCGATACCGGGAATGTGAACGATTCCGCCGTGCGTGCGTCTCTGACAATAACGTTTG
Organism: Capsulimonas sp.; assembly: GCA_025963815.1. GTDB lineage: Bacteria > Armatimonadota > Armatimonadia > Armatimonadales > Capsulimonadaceae > Capsulimonas. The sequence goes on along the minus strand of JAOQAA010000510.1, from coordinate 13,219 downwards.
CACTGCCGAAGATCGGTCTGCTTGTCTTTCCCGCTGCAGAATTCGTAGGGGAATTGATCGTCGGAGATATCGGAACGCCGAGGATTTTGCTCGACGGGGCAGCGGCGCGAGTTACGGATGCTGGCGATATCGCACGCTGGATTCCCGCGCGGGTCAATGGCCGCGATGCGAACAAAGGAAAATTTGGGCATGTGACGGTCTTCGCCGGGTCGGCGGGCTTCATCGGCGCCGCCGCGCTCAGCGCGGAAGCGGCAGCGCGCACCGGCTCGGGCTTGGTTACGCTCGCTGTGCCGGAGGGAGTGCTGACTGCGGCGATGAGCGTGGCGAACCCGGTGGTGATGACGACCGGGCTGCCGCAGACGGCGCGTCAGACATTTTCTTCCCAGGCGCTGGACGAAGCGCTGGCGCTGGCGGCTAAGGGAACGGCCGCAGCGATCGGCCCCGGCCTTGGCGGCGTTCAGGACGAAGATCTCCGGGAATTCGTGCGGGAGTTCACGGCGCGCTGCTCCGTACCTCTGGTAGTTGACGCCGACGCCCTCAACGCGCTCTCGATGGAGCCCGATCGCGGCGCCGCCATCATCCGCAGCCGCATGGCGGCCACGGTGCTGACGCCGCATCCCGGAGAGATGGGGCGTCTGCTCGGTGTTTCCACCGCGCAGGTGCAGGAGGATCGGCTGGGCAATGTCCGCGCCGCCGCCAAAACTTACGGCTGCGTCGTTCTGCTCAAGGGAGCGCGTACGCTGATCTCAGATGCCGACGGCCGGCTGACCATCAATACCACAAGCAACCCCGGCATGGCGACCGGGGGATCGGGAGATGTCTTGACGGGAGTAATCGCAACGCTGCTCGGCCAGAAGCTGGCCGCCGCCGATGCGGCGGCGGCCGGGGCGTATGTGCACGGTTTGGCGGGAGACCTGGCCGCTCAGCATTTTGGCGGAGCGGCCGGGCTGATCGCCAGGGATATTATCGAATACTTGCCGAAAGCGATAGGGAAATGCCAATGAGTAAACGATGGTATCACATTGGGATCGTCCGATCGATAGCCGTGACTTGTGTGTTTTTACTGGCGTCCGCCAGCTCCGTGCGCGCGGAGCAACTGGTGCTGAATCTTCCGGACAACGGTCTTTTTTCCATCTGGGTCACTTCGGGGCAGGACAAGATAACCGTTCTGCCATTCACATCGCGTGGGCACGCCTCCATCGCTGTTCGTATTCCGCAGGAACCGGACCAAAAGCTTTTTGTGCTGGACGGAAAAACCGGCCGTCTCGCGACTGCGCCTCTCAATGTAGGCCCTTCCGGCTCCGTTCCACCGCTGGCGCTGCTCGTCAGCGATTTTGTTCCGATCGCCTCTGCTGGGACGGATGCGGCTGCGGCGCCTCCCCGGGCGGCGGTATCGGCGCTCGCTCACGACGGAGACGCCGAAGCCGACCACATCCCGGAAACGCCCACATCCACGAATCCCGAGGACGCGTGGGAGACGCCGCTCGCCACATTCTTGATTGGAATGGCGCTGGCCGGATTATGCAGCTGGATTTTCCAAAAGCTCATGCGCCGTTCTCAGCCGGCTTACGGTTACGAGGGCTCCTCAGCCCCGGCGTGGGAATCCCGGGAACTGTCATCGCCGGAACGCGGCGCTGCCTCCGAACGTAAACGCCGCCCTCGTTACCGGGTCACGAAAACCGGCGACCGAGGATCGCGCCGGCGCAGCCGCGTCCACATGCCCCGCCTCGTGGGAACCGAAGGCCTGGCGGCTGGCGCACGATTTGTTCTTTCCACCCCCACGATGTCGATCGGCCGCGACGGCGATAACGAGATCGTCCTGGCCGAAACCAAGGTCTCCCGTCGCCACGCACGCATTGAGCGTGGAATGAGCGGCTACATCACGCTGATCGACGAGGCGAGCGCGAACGGGGTGTATGTGAATGGGATGCGTGTGGAGAAAGCCGTACTGCATCAGGGGGACGAGATCAAGATCGGGGATAGTTACTTTCGGTTTGAAGAGTGAGGACCTATTCCCCCGCGCTTTAGCGCCGGGGGAATAGGTCCCTAATTGTCCCGCTCCACCATATACCGCGCCAGCGCGCGCAGCGGATCGGCTTTCTCGTCGAAGATGGACAGGGACGCGATGGCGTCTTCCGCCGCTTGGCTTGCCAGCGTGCGGGATTCTTCGATTCCCAGGATTTTTGGATAAGTCGCCTTGTCTTGCTTCAGATCGCTCCCGAGTGGTTTTCCCAGCTTTTCCGCATCCCCTTCGAGATCCAGAATATCGTCGGTAATCTGAAACGCCAGACCGATCTTTTCGCCGTAGCGGCGCAGGGCGTTTTCCTGGGCTTTGGAGGCGCCGCAGAGGCGCGCGCCGGCGACTAAAGACGCGATGAGCAGTGCGCCCGTCTTGCGTTCATGGATCGACGCCACGGTGCGTTCATCTAAGTCGGCGCGGCCTTCGCACTCGATATCGGAAACCTGTCCTCCCACCATTCCGCGCGTGCCGCTGGCCTGCGCGACCATGACGAGCGCTTCCAGGACGCGGTCGGCGGGGCAGAAGGCGCGGCATTCGGCGATGAGTTCAAAGGCGAAGGCGAGGAGGGCGTCGCCGGCGAGGATCGCCATCGCTTCGCCGTAGACCACGTGGTTAGTCGGGGCGCCGCGCCGCAGGTCGTCGTCATCGATGGCGGGCAGGTCGTCGTGGATCAGGGAGAAGGTGTGGATGCACTCCACCGCGCAGGCAAGCGGCATGACGTGGGCAAAGTCGGCGCCGAGGGCGTCGGCGGCGGCGAGGGCCAAGATCGGGCGCAGGCGTTTGCCGCCGCAGAAGATCGAGTAGCGGATCGAGGCGTGGATCTTATCCGGCTCTTGATCCTCCGTAGGAAGATAGTGGTTTAGCGCCGCGTCCACCAGGACGCGGCGCCCTTGCAGATAGGCCGTCAGATCGAAACTCACACCGTCTCCGGTTCTAGCGAGAAGCCCGCGCTGCGGGCGGCCGCGGTCAGCGTGTTGCGCAAAAGCATGGCGATGGTCATGGGGCCGACGCCGCCGGGAACAGGCGTGATCGCCGAAGCGACCAGCGAAGCGCTTTCGAACTCGACGTCGCCCACATCTTTGGCCCGTCCCTCGACTTTGTTGTAGCCGGCGTCCAGTACAACGGCGCCCGGCTTGATCATGTCGCCCGTAATCAATTCGGCGCGGCCGACGGCGGCGCAGAGGATGTCGGCCTGCCGGGTGATTTCGGCGAGGTTCGGCGTGCGTGAATGGCAGATCGTGACGGTGGCGTGCTCGGCGAGCAGCAGCAGGGCGAGCGGCTTGCCGAGAATCACGCTGCGTCCGACGACCACGGCGTGTTTGCCGGCGATAGGAAGATTGTAGCGCTTGAGTAATTCGATCATGCCTTCGGGGGTACAGGAGTGGAACGAATCCAGACCGGCGACCAGACGCCCTAGGGAGATCGGGGCGATGCCGTCCACATCTTTCTCCGCGCTCAGCTCTGAAAGAATGCTGGGTTCGTCCATGTGCTTGGGCAGGGGATGCTGGATCAGAATGCCGTGCACGGTCGGATCGGCGTTCAACTGCGCCAATCGGTCGCGTACTTCGGACTCGGGGGCGTCGTTGGCGATCGGGTAGGTGATGGATTCGATGCCCGCCTTGGCCGATGCGCGCGCCTTCATCTGCACGTAGGTCGCGGATGCGGGGTCGTCGCCGGCCAGGATCGCCGCGAGCTTGGGGACGACGCCGGTCGCGGCGGTCAGCCGCGCCGTGTCCCGCGCGATTTCCGCGCGGATCGCCTTCGATGTTGCATTGCCGTCAAGAAGAATAGTCGCCATAAGATGTTAGTCCACCGGAAGTGAGATTGGGCCGAAGGCCGGAACGGCGGCGTCCTCGGCGTCAGTGATGTTGCAGTAAGGATCGAGACCATAGCCATACCAGAGGGTCAAGCCCACTGGCAGTGTCTCCACGCTCAGATGAAGGATGGCGGCGTCGCCCTCCAGAGTCGTCTTGAATATTTGGTGCGTATCCGCGTCGTCCGAATCGCGCAGCGTAAATCCTGTGGGTCGTCCTTCCGCGCGCAGCCCGCCACGGGCGCCGTCGAACGAGACGCGTAGGGTGACGTAATTGCCGATGGAGGACTGGATCTTTTCGACGCCGGCCAGGGTCGGCGTGGGGAAGCCGCACGCAACATTCGCCAATCGCTTGCCGAGCCGCTTGAGTCCCGCAGTGCTGATGTGAATCCCATCGTCCAAGTCGAGATCGATCGCGCTCGCCATTCCAACGTTGGGCAGCGCCGTTGTGAGCCTGCGCTGTTCTGCTCGGATTGCGCTCCATCGGGCGGCTTCGCCAGGCGCGCCCGCAGTCACATAGGAGCCTAATTGAACGAGATAGAAGGGAAGATCGGGCTGATCCAGATCGCGACGGAAGGCCTGGATGAGAGCGACCATTCGGTCCATGTACAGTGGGACGGAGGCTCCATCGGCATCGCTTTCGCCCTGATACCAAAGAATTCCCGCCACCTTGCCGCCGTTCACGCGGATCCGGGAAAGGGTCGCGCCGTAAAGAGAGTTGTCCCCTTCCGTTGCGTCGCGCTCGGGACTCCACTGATCCATGGAGGTGCCGCCATGCGCGCAGGGGATCAGGCCGACGGGGACACCCGTGCGCGCCTGGATGAGCTTCGCGAACGTCAGACCAAGGCCGGAACCGTTTGCGCGGCCGGTAGGACGGGGCTCCAGAGTTTCGAGCGGCGGCGGCATACCGTTGATCTTGCGATGTACGGGTCGAGGGGACTCATCCAGCCAGTGCAGCGGCTCCTCAGCCACGGCCCAAACTTCCTTGCTTTGAAAGGAGTGAACGAGCGGAGAACTTGTCTCCATGTCGATGGGACGGCCACAGCCCTCCATGTTGCTCTGTCCGGCCAGCACCCAGAGGTCGCCGACTAAGATTTCCGTCGCGTCGCCAACTTCGTAGGGGCCGCCCGTCTTTAGCTCGACGACGGTTCCGTTGTCCTGTGCAAAGTGCGCAACGCCGGCGTCGTCGCGCTGCAGTACTTGATAGCTTTGCAAAGACATTACGATTTTTCCTCGTCGCTTGGGAAGTTCATGTGCATAAGGCTCGCGGTGGGGGTGCTCTGGCCTTTGTACTTGCTGCCAAGCTCAGGGTGGCCGTAGGGGCGGTCGGCGGGAGTACTCATGGCGAAGAAGGAGATCTGGCCGACTTTCATGCCGGGGTAGAGCAAAATCGGCAGATTGGCGACATTGGAAAGTTCCAGCGTGATATGGCCCGAGAAGCCGGGATCGATATATCCCGCTGTGGCGTGTACGACTAGCCCCAGTCGTCCCAGTGAGCTTTTGCCCTCCAGGCGGGCCACTAAGTCGTCGCCGAGCGCGATACTTTCTAATGTGCTCGCGAGAATAAATTCGCCGGGATGGATCACGAACGGCGAGCCTTCTTCGGCGGTCACCATCTCCGTGAGACCTTCCTGGGCGGCTTTGGGATCGATGGCGGAATATTTGTAGTTTCGGAAGACTCGGAAGCGGTGGTCGAGGCGGATGTCGATCGACGCCGGCTGGACCAGACTTTCGTCGTAGGGCGTGATCGTGATGCGTCCGGCGGCGACGCCTTCTTTGATGCTGCGGTCGGAGAGGATCATGGGGCGTCTCGTATTATTCGGCGTACAGGATTTTCTTCATCCAGAGATAGCGCTCTCCGGAAAGCTTTGGGTCCGGAAGGAAGCCGGCCCCGAGCGCGCATTGGATCGCCGCTTCATTGTCACGGCCCACGCGCGTCCAGACTTCCGGATATTTATGGTACTCGACGAGGAACGCGCACAGCTTAGTCATCATCACGGAGCCGACGCCGTCGCGGCGTACGTCCGGAGCGACGATCAAGTGCTGGATCTCGACATCGCCTTCAACTTCGTCCTCGATAATGTCGCCGTAGGCCACAATATCTCCGTCACGGCGAAGGGTGAAGGCGAAGTTGGTTTCGTAGATCCAAGCCGCCACTTGATCGGCCGTAAGGGGGAACCCTTGCGCGCCGGTCAGCTTCCAGTATTCTTCCGCCGTCAATACCCAGTGCGCGACCGTCTCGGCTTCGGCGAGATCGAACGGCCGAAGTTCGAAGTACGGCATATCATGCAGGGTCCTGATCGGTATCCAAATCCGTCTCTTCGTCGCCGCGCGGTTCGCGCGCCAGAGCGCCGAGGACGCCGTTGACAAAACGCCCCGACTCGGCGGTGCTGTATTTCTTGGCGAGCTCCACGGCCTCATTGACGACCGCCGCGACCGGAGAGTCCGGGCGGTAGATCATTTCGAAGGACGAGAGCCGCAGGATATTGCGGTCCACGGCGGCCTGCCGATCCAGCGCCCAGTCGGAGGCGAGGATGGTTAGGCGGGCGTCGATGGATACTTGATGCTCAAGCACGCCGAGCACCAGCTCCTGAGCAAAGGCGCTGTTCTTCTCGTCGAGCTGGGATTGCTTCAGCGCTTCAGCAATCACCTCGGGAGGGGGCTGATGGCCGATTTCAATTTGGTAAAGCATGCGCAGGGCCAGCTCACGCGCGTCTCTGCGCGTGTTCTTGCCGGCAGTATTCGGGATGTGGGAATCAGGTGTCATTTCGCTTTATTGTACCCCGAACAGGGCGCGTTCGTTTCGCCTTTTTGGGAATGGGGAAGCGCAGCACCAGCTCCGGGCGCAGTTTACGCCACGACTGTGCGCTGGTGAGACGCCGACTGAGAAGGCGGTGGGGCGCGTCGTCGGTGCGCGTCAGATAGATTCCTGCCAGGGCCAGAAGGCCGATGCAGAGGAATCCGTTGGCGTAAAAATCCCACGGATGCTCCGCGCCGGGCGGCAGGACCGCCTGCCGTTGAACCACGATCGCGGAGTTCGCCGCGAAACCGTACACGCATCCGATCAGGCTCGCGCAGAGCAGAATACGGAGGGCGAGCGCCGTCCTCCAGAAGGGAATGCGGATGCGCTTGCGGCGTTTCATGAAATGTCTTGCATCATGGAAATTCCGTTAGACCACATCGACGTGGGTCGCCAGGAACTTCGTGTTCAGGTCGCCTCTTTGGAAGGCTTCGTTGGCGAAGATCTTCTTGTGATACTCTAAGTCCGTCTTGACGCCGACGATCTCGACTTCGTCCAGGCAGCGCTGCATGCGGGCGATGGCGCCGGCGCGGTCGGTGTCCCAGACGATGATCTTGGCGAGCATCGAGTCATAGTAGGGTGGCACTTCGTATCCCGAGAAGATCTGCGTGTCGATGCGTACGCCAAGGCCGCCGGGGAGGCGCACGGTGGCGATCTTACCGGCGCTCGGCGCGAAATCGCGCAGGGGATCACGCGCGGTCAGGCGCACTTCGATGGCGTGTCCCGTCCATTCGATCTGTCGCTGGGAGAAAGCAAGCTTCTCGCCGGCGGCGACTCGGATTTGCCACTTTACTAAGTCGATGCCCGTAACGGTCTCGGTGATCGGGTGTTCGATCTGGAGGCGCGTGTTCATCTCCATGAAGTAAAACGTGTGATCCGGCGCGACGATGAACTCGATCGTTCCGGCGCTGGCGTAACCGGCGGCCTTGGCGGCGCGCACGGCGGCGTCGCAGATGCGCTTACGCGCCGCCGCCGGGAGGTTCGGCGCGGGCGCTTCTTCCACCATCTTCTGGTAACGCTGGGTTTGCAGCGAACAGTCGCGCTCACCTAAATGCACGACGTTGCCGTGCTCATCGGCCAGGATCTGAACTTCGATATGCCGGAAGGTCTCGATAAACTTCTCGATGTAGACGTCGGGGTTGCCGAAGCTGGTCTCGGCTTCCATTTGCGCCGTCTTGAGCGTCTTCGGGAAGTCGGATTCCTCACGGACGACCCGGATACCGCGCCCGCCGCCGCCGGCGGCGGCCTTGATCATGACCGGGAAACCGATCTTGGCGGCGATCTTCGCCGCTTCCGCCGGATCGCGCAGGGCGATATTGGTGCCGGGAACGATCGGCACGCCCGCCTTTTCCATCGTCATGCGCGCCTGGATCTTGTCGCCCATCATTTCGATGGACTTGACCGGCGGTCCGATGTACTTGAGGCCGATCTGGGCGCACTTCTCCGCGAACGAAGAATCTTCCGCCAAAAATCCGATGCCGGGATGGATGGCGTCGCAGCCTGTGATTAATGCGGCGCTCAGGATATTCGCGGCGTTGAGATACGATCCCTTGCTGTCCGGAGGCCCGATACAAACGCGCTCATCGGCGAGCTGAACATGAAGCGCATCGACATCCGCTTCGGAGTAAACCGCGACAGTGGCGATCTTCATCTCGCGCGCGGCGCGGATGACACGGACGGCGATGTCGCCGCGGTTGGCAATCAGTATTTTTTTGAACATAATTTGGACGGCGGCTCGGAGCGGCCCTTTCTACATGTCCGCTCCGGCCGTGGGAATATTCGGCATTCGGATCCCTCCGGGCAGGGTGGTTCCGGCGGCGGGGGCGGCGCTGGGCGGCGGAGCGGCGCTCGGCGTGTAAGATGGCGCATACGATGATGGAGCGGGTGATCCCGGCGGGAGCCCGATCCCATCGGGATGGAAGCCTTGCGGCAGCTGCTCCGCGGAGGGCGGGGGCGCATTGTTCGCGCGGCCTCCGCCGACGTCGGTGACGGTCCCCGAATCCGGGTCGATTTGATACGAGCAGCCCTGCGCGTAGATCTGCTCATCGGTCACGCCGTATTTCTTGAGCTGCGAGACATCACGGGGCGTATGATCGTTATGGTCGATCTTGTACATCTGGACGGCCTGGGACATTTGGGCGGCGTATTCCGAGCAGGCGGAGCCGTAGGCGCGCTCTTTAGGCGTGGCGGCTTGGCCGGGCTTGGAGTGCTCGGCTGCGATCTGAGGCACGATCGTCGCGGCGAGGATCATCAGGATCGCGATCGCCACGAGCATACCGACAAGAGACCACTGGCCGCGCTGTCGCGCCGCCGAACGTCGCATCGCCATCGGAGTCCTCCTAGACTGGTTCGATACGGAACAGTGGCTGGCCGTATCCCACAGCGGTATTGTCTTCGCAAACTTCGGTCACGCGTCCGCCGCTGTCCGCCGTGACTTCGTTCATCAGCTTCAACGATTCGATGTAGCCGATCAGCTGGCCCGTCTTAATGGTCGCGCCGTAACGGATCGGCGGATCGTGATGGTGGAAGATCCCCACCATCGGGGCCGTCAGCAGGAGGCTGAGGGCGACCGGCGGAGCTTCGGAAGACGGGGCGGCTTCGGTCTCCGCGAATGTCTCGGGCTCCTCGGCGGCGAGGAGCGACGGCGGGCGGCCTGCGGGCGATTTGCGTACGAGGAGCCGCCGCCCCTGTTCTTCAATCTCGATCTCGGCGACCGGATGCTCTTCCAGCAGGGCAACGATCTCTTCGATACTTTCGAGGGTCATATTCAAAATCAAACTTTCCGGCGCGGCCGAAATGGCCGCGCCGCGCTAGATCTTCAGCTTAAAGACGCAGTACTCGACGAGCTTGAGGGCTTGCGACAAAATAACCAGTCCGAGACAGACGATCATAAAGGTGACCAATCCATCGGATGCTGTCCTGGTCAGATTCGGGCCATGCGAAGTTGTAAACGCGAACTTCGATGTGACGGAATCGACGAACCGCAGAATTGCGCCCACTCCGGACTGCATTGCCGGCAGGTTAAAATACATGACGGCGGGAACGGCGATGATGGTCAGCGCCGTCAACGCCTTGTATTTGTCGCGCTGATGCTCGTTATAGATAATACATCGGCGGCAGCGATCCCGCTTGGCCGCCGGCGACAGGATCGTCTTCGGCATTCCGGCGGCGCCGGCGCGCAGTCCAAGTCCCTGATCCGCCTTCTTGGTCTTATCTTTCCAGTCCGCGCTGATGACGGCCTGCAGGACGATGTACTCCTCGCACATACACCCTTCTTTATACCACCAGCAGGGGCCGCGCCGCTTGATGTAGATCGGGCACTTATCCCGCACATGGTCGCGGCAGAAGGCCGTTTCCCAGCATCGCCCTAAAAATCGCTGACGCTGTTTGCCGGACTGGCGGGCCACATCGGACCCGTACTTGACGTTGGCGCGCTGCAGCGCCGTCTGCTCGGACAGCGCCTGAAACCGCCGGACGACGTCCGCGATCACCCATGCCGCGCCGGGGACGACGAACACCATCCACAAACTGCTCAGCAAAGTCAGCGCGGTGTCCGTTGCGGGACTTAAGCTTAACCCCTGCGCGTCGTAAACCTGCTTTGTCGCAAACGGCAGCCCGAAGTAGAAGACTGCGCCGACGGCGACCAGAATATACCCGATCATCTCGTCGCGAAGGCACATGATCAGGATACATACGACTGAGACGAATGTGGAAAGTCGGAGCAGCCCAAAGACCATCTGGATATTGGACTGCTGGCGCGCTCTGTCAGCGAACACCATATGTCCGTAATTCGGATTGGCCCATGCACCGCCGAAGATCCCCCAAAAGAGATATCCTAAGAAGATTACGGTCGCCGCGAGGGCGATATAGAAGATGGTTCTCGCAATGTCGTCCAGCTTGGTGCCGGTCCCGCGTCCGGAGGACGAGGGGCCGAGACCGGAGCCGGGCTGATGCGGAGAAGGAGACGGTCCGTCTGAAATGTCGAATGTCGTGGGCATTAAAGTACGCTCTTAATAACTGCGATTGAAGCAACACGGGGCAGGGCGCCGGTCGATCGTTCACGCGTAACGAGCTCGCAACCCAGAGTTCGGCAAAGTTATTTGACGCGCTCGAGGTATTGGTCGTTGCGGGTGTCGATCTTGATCTTATCGCCCTGCTTGACAAAGAATGGCACGGTGACGACGGCGCCGGTCTCAACAGTGGCGGGCTTGCCGCCTCCAGAGGCGGTGTCGCCCTTTTCGCTGCCGGCGGTCTCCGTCACTTCCAGTTCGACGAAGTTCGGGACTTCGATCCCGATGATCTTCTCGTTATGGACTATGACGGACAGATCCATATTTTCCTTCAGGTACTTGACGCCTTCGATCTGATCCTTGGTGACGGCGATCTGTTCGAAGGTTTCCGGGTCCATGACCCAGTAATCCGTCCCGTCGTTGTACATATATTGCACGGTCTTGCGCTCAAGGATCGCCTGCTCCATGCGCTCGCCGGCGCGCCACGTTTTGTCGATGGTGCGGCCGGTTTTGAGGTTCTTGATCGAAGAGCGCACGAAGGCGCCGCCCTTGCCGGGCTTGACATGCTGAAAATCTACGATCGTATAGATGTCGTTATCCATAATGATCGAGATTCCGTTTCGGAAATCACTGGTGTCCATAGGAAAAAAAAGTCGCTCCTGGCGTTAAATTTCCCTCAATTATAACATAATTTGCCCCTCCGGCGCAAGGCGGAGCGCCCGCAAACTGGCCTTCGGACGGATTCTGATTGCCCGCCCAATCCATTTGACGCGCGAAACGCGAATTTGTTGCAATATCTTGTTCAGTAATTTGACAGCATTCCATTCAGTGATTTGGCTGGTCTCTCACGGCGCATGAAGCAGGAGTTTGGATCGGGAATCGCGAATGGGGGGATATGCCTGAAGAGACAAATCAACATCACGGGGCAACCCCCGTCAATTATCCCGCCGACAGTTCGGCGGGCGTGAGCACGCCGTCGGATCGCCTGCGCCGCCAGATGATCAAAGGCGGCGCGGGAACGGTGCTCGCCGTCGCGGCCGTCTGGGCCGGCTGGACGAAAGTCCTCTTTCCCGAAGGCGCCGGCGCGGAATCCGTTCCGCCGCGGCCTCGCTCCACGCCGCCGATGCAAGGCGGAACTCCCGCCGCGCCCGGCTCTCCCGCAGGGGACGCGCAGACGCTTGGCTCCGTCGCCTCATTCAGTCCCGGAGACCCGCCAAAGCTTGTGACGGTCGGGGCGGAAAAGCAGCCTTACCTGGTGGAAAATCTGGGAGACGGCAAATTCCGCGCGCTTTCGGCCTTCTGCACACACAAGGGCTGTACGGTCGATTGGAGCGCCAAGGATAACGCCCTGGTGTGTCCCTGTCATTACGGCAAGTTCAGCCGGGATGGAAAGAACATCTCCGGTCCACCGCCCACGCCGCTCGTCGAATCGCCGACCCGTGTCGAAAATGGGGAACTGGTGCTGGCGTAATCCCGTTTTAGCTTCCAGGAAAAGCCATTCGGACGCCTTGCTGCCCCGATAGCGTTTCACTTCACGTTCTATTTGTTTGCTGGAGAGACCATGCGTTCCGTATTCGTCGCCGCGCTCGCGTGCGCAATTTTATCGGCGGGCTGTTCTAAGCCCGCCGCCGCGCCGCCACCGCCCGCGCAAACGGTGGGTGACCTCCATGTCGAGTTCACCACCGAGCAAAAACCGCCCCATACTGGGCTGGACACCATCATTCTGGATCTCACCGACGCCGCCACGGGCGCGCCCATCGGCAACGCCAACGTGACCGGCTCCGCCGCCATGGTGAGCCCCAAGATGCCCGGCGCCTCTGTCAGCGGCCGTGCGCAGGGCAACGGCCGATACCAGATCCCACTAAACCTGCCGGTGGCGACAAAGTATGATATCAAGGTGCGCATTGAGCGGCCTCAGAAGCCCACGCTGAATGTGACATTCCGGACCGAAGCCTGGAATTGAACTGAAACGAAAGATTGTGGAAAGATAGGGAGAAGTTCGTGGTAGAGATAGACGTCCGTTATGACGGAAACAAAAAATGCTCGCTAACGCATGAAGAAGGTCCGACCCTGCGCACGGATGCGCCCAAAGACATCGGGGGCGACGCCTCCGCCTTCAGCCCGACCGATCTGGTCGCCTCCGGCCTTGCCGCCTGTATCCTGACGACCATTGGCATGTTTGCCGAACGTCACGATCTGGACATCACAGGCGCGACCGCCCATGTCACCAAGGAAATGAACGCCAGCCCCCGCCGCATCGGCCGCCTGCCGGTCACCGTGGTTTTGCCCGCCAGTATCCCCGAAGATTTTCGCCCGACACTGGAGCGGGTCGGTCATCTGTGCCCGGTGCACGCAAGCCTGCATCCAGATATCGATTCGCCGATTGAGTATCGGTATGAGTAGATGAGGCGGTTTTAACCAAATTGATGCTCAGAGAGGATTCGGCCCCCAACCCCCAATCCTGGGGGAAGAGTTTTGCGAGAGCGTTTCTATTCCTGTCCTAGGGCCGTAGGACAAGATTAATAACCGCCCCCGCCAGCCTCTTCCCCCAGGATTGGGGGTTGGGGGCCGAATCT
>JAOQAA010000508.1 GCA_025963815.1 Capsulimonas sp. | reverse complement strand
GAGACTGCAGTACTTCCTGGGGGCGGGAGCCGCGCAGGGTCTTAAGATAAGTCTGCTGCTGGGCGGCAAGCTGCGCACGCGCCTGAAGCACGTTTTGCTTGGCCTGCGTCACCTGAATGGTGTAATTCGTCTGCGCCTGCGAGACTTTCGACTGCGCCGACTGCACATTCGCCACTTGCTGCCGGACATTCGCCTCCAAATCCGTCGTGTCCTGACGGACCATCAGCTGCCCTTTGCGCACAAAATCGCCTTCGCGGGCATAGACGGCCTCGACGCGGCCGTTGGCCTTCGCGGAGAGCGTGACGTCCTGCAGGGAGGCCAGGCTGCCCGTGACCGCCACGGTCTGCGAGATCGTCCCGTACTGCACGGTGGCGGCCTCGACCGGGATCGCGCCGTTTTCGCCGCCGATGCCGCCTTTTTTTGCGCTCTCATCCGCCGCGGGCTTCTTGCCGCAGCCCGCCACTCCCATGGCTCCGGCGGCGAGAAGGCATGCGATCACCCCCGCTTGGATTCTTATTCTTCGCATGTTCGGGCTTCCTGTCGCTCGCATGGTGCTGTGTATCCTCTCGTTGATCGTCCGTGCGTTTATCGTCCGCCGATGGCGCGAATTAGCTGCGCCCGGGATGTCTGATAGTCGTAAAATGCGCCCACCTGGTCGTTTTCCGCCGTCACTAATTGCGCCTGGGCGTTGGTGACTTCGATGAATGCGCTAATGCCGTTCTGATACCGGACGTTCGCCAGACGCACCGCTTCCCGGGCCTGCGTGACGCCCTGGGTGGCCGATGCAACGCGAGATTTTGCGTTCTCGATATTCAGAATGGCCTGCCGTACTTCGATCGCCACGTTTTGCTGAAGCTGCGCCTTCGTGATCTTCTGTGTGTCCAAATCGATCTCGGCGGAGCGGACTTTGGATTTTGTCGTGCCGCCGTCGTAGAGCGGGAATCCCAGGTTTGCGGCGAGGCTGTATGTATCGCGCTTGCTGCCCGGCGCGGGTGTTCCGGCGTATCCGGCGCTTCCAGTCAGGCTCAGTGATGGCTTCATGGTGGCGCCCGCCAGCTTGACGAGCTTTTCGGCGATTGTGATATTGTTGTCCGCCTGGATCATCTCGGGGCGCTTCGCGTAAGCCGTCGCTGTGCTTTCCGGGATGCTGAACGTTTCTGTTGGCGCTGGCAGGCTCGCTGTATCGACTGTGTTCGCCGCATCCGCCGGAGTACCCAGCGCGGCGTTCAAGTTCGCCTGATCGATGTTGACCTGGTTCTGCGCCTTGTAAAGCGCCTGCTGAGCGCTGGACAGCGTGGTTTGCGCCGTTAGGACATCGTACTGCGCCACCGTTCCCGCGCCAAACTTTGCCTGCGCGATCCGGACGTTCTCCGTATTGGCGGTCACCTGCTCCTGCTGCACGCGCACGCTTTCCTGGTCGCGGAGCAGGGTGAAGAAGGCGTTCTTCACTGACAGCGCGACTTCGTTACTCACTCGGTCGAGATCGACTTGGTAGAAGTCTCGTGTCCGCTTCAGCACGTCCTCGGCGGCGGGGACCAATCGGAAAATATCAATGCCATGCGTGACGGTCAGTCGCGCCCCGTAAGTATTATAGTTGCCCTGGCTGCCGCCACCGGAAGCGCTGATGCCCGTGCCCGTTCCAGTATCCGCATGCGACACGGCGCCTGAGGATTTTGTTTCGTCCGAAAGCTTCTGCAGCAGGTTCGACGATGCGCCGCCGGTTCCTGTCCCGGTGGAGGTTCCGCCGGCGCCCGTTCCTGTCCCGCCGCCACTCGTTCCTCCGCCGCTTACCCCGGTGTTGACTGTGCCGCCGCCCGTAGTAGATGGGCTGGTCGCGGACGGGCTGGTCGTGGTCGAAGACCCGCCGGCTCCCGTCCCGGTGGAGTTTCCGCCTCCTCCTCCGCCCACAAATGTCTGCACCGTGCCGCCGCCCTGATCGGTAATGGTCGGGATGACGCCGCCGCCGGGCAGAGTGACGCCCGAACTCGAGCCGCCGGTGACTCCGCTGCCGTAGCCACGTGTGCTGGAGAGTGTGTCGCCCACGTCAATTCGCACGTTGGGATAAGCCTGCGCTGTCGCCTGTGTGATCTGCTCCGCCGCCTTCTTCACACGCTCTCTCGCCAGCAGAACCGACGAATTGTTCGAAAGCGCCAGCGCGACCGCTGCGTCCAGGGTCAGCGGCTTGACGCCGTTTGCAGGCGCCGTCCCTATCTCGGGAAGCGGCGCAGCGGCGGGATTGGGCGGCGTCACCGCCGGAGCGGCGGGCGCCGTCACGTTGGGCGCGGCTTGGTCCGCCGCCTGCGAGAAGGCTGGCCCTCCTCCCGCTGCGAGCGAGCTGAGAACGATGGATAGGACGGGGGCGATACGCCGTCCGCTGCGGATCATGGTTGGACGAGTCAAGGGGCCTTCTCCTCTAGGGGGCTTTCGTGCGATTCTTTTTCGATGTTCTGGAGCCCCTCCAAAAACATCGTCATAAACTCTCGGATATCGTCGATCTTGCAGAGCACCAGACCTTTATCGTCCGGAGTGCCCATTATCAATAATTTATCGCCAGTTTCAATCTGAAATCTTTTGCGCGCATCGGCCGGTATAACAATCTGGCCGCGCTCGCCGACCGTGGCGGAGCCGTAAAAGTGCTCTTCGAATCGGTGCGCTTTCCTTCTCTTTTCATCGCTCATAATACAAAATTTCATCCTTGGACGCTAAAATCATACAAATCACACACTTCTGAATAGTATTATGATCAAAGGATGACACTCTGTCAATGGATATGAAAAATAAATCTTCGCGCCATCTAAGCTGCTAGGAAGCTTACATATTAATAACCGATTGCTGCGATTAGGAGCAGGACAAGACCTAGAAACGACGGAACGATCCGGGCAATATGGAACGCGCCCCAGCGATCGCGAAGCTGCCGCCAGTTTTCGGGCAGTGTCGAAGCAGTCCAGCGCTCCTCAATTATTTTCGCGTCCCGCCAATCCAGTCGCGTACAAGCTTCGCAATCGTCTGAAAATCCGGCTTGTCCAAACGGTAGACGGCTTGAATGATCAGGCCTCGGATCATCGCCGTTAAAACGGACGCCGTGACCGCCGCATCCGTGCTTGGCGGAATGCTTCCATCTGCGTGGCCGGCGGCGATCAAGGCGCTCAGATGCGCTCGCCATCCGGCTTCCATCTCCACCAGCGTCTCATGGATCGAGGCGTCGCGGTGGGCGCGGCTGGTGATCTCGTTAAGAACGACGCACATCCCCGCATGGTCCCGCACTCTGTTCTCAAGATTGGCGATCACCGCCTGCATCTGATCCGCCGCGCTCATTTGCGTATTGTGGACGATGGGCGCGTTGTCGGAAATGAACTCCTGCACGATATGCTCGATGACGCCTCGAATGAGGTCTTCCTTATCCGGGAAATAGTAGTGCAGCGTTGCAATATTCACACCGGCGGCGGCGGCTACGTCACGCACGCGCAGCCCCTCAAATCCCTTTTCCTCGATCAAGCGGTATGCAGCGCTCACCAGCTCACGGCGGCGCTTATCGCCGCGCGATTCCTGAGACGCCGCCTTTAAGCACGAGCATTCATCCAGCATCTTCTACTCCAATCAAGCAATTGATTGACTATATCTTTTTTGCCGGCTGCTTGTCAAGCAGTTGATTGGGAATTCAAGGCTTTCGTCTCCATACGGAAGCTGACACACACTATGTCGCCATGACGTGAATAATTTATGAAAAATGCGCCCCGGGAATTTTAGAAGCGAATACCAAGGGTCAGATTAAAGCCAGAGAGGTTGTATCCCTGGACTTTGCCCATCGCGATATATTTTCCCTCCACAAAGCCGCTCTTGCCGAGAGTCGTTCCGAGAACGATGGACCCGCCCGCTGTCATGCGCAAGCCGGAATCGATATTCTCTTCCTTCGTATGCATGTCCACGGCGACGAGGTCCGCCGAAAACCCATAGTAGGGAATGAATGGGCTGTCGTTAGTCACGCCTAACGGATTCATGGCCTTTCGGTACGATATTCCGACCGGGGCGAAGAAGACATGATCGTCGCCTGACTCCTTCGATGTCATACTAAAGTCGAATGCCAAACGTCCGGCTGCGGAAGGTCTGTCGATCTTGCCGATTCCCGGTCCGACCGTGATCCACGAGTTCCCAAATCTGTTCCGTGTTTTACTGTCAGACGGCATGAATGCATGGACATTGACGCCGATTGGGGGGATTTGAAACCCGCGCTTGCGAGCGGGCGGATCGGCGGCGGGCTGGCTGTCTGGCGTCGCAATCGTTACATTCGAATTTGCCGGCGCGGACGTCTGTGCGAAGGCGGGCAGCGCCAGCGTCTCCAAAAGCAGCAGGGTGGATACGAAGAAATACTGAGTTTGCGTCGTCATGAAGTGTCTCCTGGTCATGCGAATTCTACTATTAGCTATGGATCGGTTATCGCTATTTGTGCTACACTACCGTGTTGCATGAAATTTAACAAGTAGAATGAAAATCTATACCTAATATGAAAAATCATACTAATGAAGAAAATAAGGAATTTTTTCGGAATTGCCATAAAATGACGCCGTATCCGGTGAGTTCAGAGGATCGTGATGCTTTCGTACAGTCCTTGCAAATGCTCACCGGAAGGTGGAAGGTAGAAATCTTGTGGATGCTATCTGGCGGCGTCCTTCGTTTTGGTGAACTCAGGCGCGCACTGCCGGGTATTACTCAGCACATGCTGACAACCCAGCTGCGTGAGTTGGAAGCGCATGGCCTTGTCAAGCGTACTCCCTATGCGGAGGTGCCGCCGCGGGTGGAGTATGAAATGACGGATGCCGCGAGGGATCTGAAGCCTGTTTTCAAAGCAGTGATGGTGTGGGCGCGTGAACACTCCTATCTTCTTTCAGGAGGAGACGCCGCGCCGGATGGTGAAACCCATCCGTGATTTACGCCTCGATGTTTCCATGGAACTATCGATCGGTTTTGCGAGTTATGAGTGTGAATGGGAGCATCAAAGACGTGTTTCGTCATCTTCGTGAAGACATCCAAACTATTCGTTTGAAGGACCCGGCGGCGACGTCGCTGGCCGAGGTTTTGACTTACGCCGGTTTCTGGGCGATTTTTTATCACCGGATCTCGCATCGGCTCTACAAAAAGGGCTGGCGGTTTCCGGCGCGCGCCATTTCGCAATGGAGCCGCTTTCTCACCAATATCGAGATCCATCCGGGCGCGACGATCGGCAAGCGGTTCTTTATCGATCACGGCGCGGGCGTCGTGATCGGTGAAACGGCGGTGGTCGGCGACGATGTGCTGATGTATCATCAGGTCACGCTCGGCGGAACGTCGCTGGAGAAGACCAAGCGCCATCCCACCATCGGCAACAACGTCCTGCTTGGGATGGGGGCGAAGGTTCTGGGGAATATTACCGTGGGCGACGGAGCGCGTATCGGCGCCAACGCCGTGGTGACGCGCGATGTGCCGCCGGAGACCAGTGTCGTCGGCGTTCCTGGCCGCATTCTGATCCAGGATGGAATGCATATTTCGGAGCGATCCACCGCGCAGGTCATGGATCAGGCGCTCGGCAACGCGGACCCGATGGGCGAGATCATTCGCCGCGCCCTGCACGAGATCGAAGATTTGAAGTGTCGTATTGAGACGGCCGAGGAAGACCTGCACCCAGAGAGAATCCTCACGCGTCTGCAAAACAGCGTTCGTGAGAAGAGCCTTGCCGATGAGTTCGAAGAAATGCTGAACGCCGACACGATCATTCCCACCCACCGAGAAAACGTGGCTGGGGAGGGGATTTAAGGCAAGGGGAATATATTGCGCAAGCCGCGACCATTGCCGCCGGACGGCGTGATTGGCGTTGTCAGCCCCGCGAGCCCTTCGGACGCCGAGGGACTCGAAAAGGGGATGGCTGTGCTGGAAGCGCATGGCGCGCGGCCAAGGCTTATGCCGCACGCTTTAGACCGTCATGGACACGTGGCTGGAATTGACGAAGCCAGGGCCGCCGATTTCATGGCCGCCTACGCTGATCCGGAGATCGATGTCGTCTGGTGCGCCCGGGGCGGCTCCGCCTCCCTGCGCCTCTGGCCGCATCTCGATTGGTTCGCTCTCGCCGCGCTGCCCCCCAAGCTTGTCGTCGGCTACTCGGATATCACATCTCTGCAAATCCCATTGACCCAGCGCGCTCACGTTCCCGCGATCCACGGGCAGATGGTGTTCGAGCTTGCGCTGCGCACCCCAGAGCCGCTGCTGCAATGGCTGCTCGCCTTATTGCAATCCCCTGAGCCCGCCGGTCTCGTTCCCGGCCCAAGAGCCGAAACGCTCGTTCCGGGCATCGCCGAGGGAGCGCTGTGCGGCGGCTGCCTGTCTCTGGTGCGCGCTACGCTCGGCACGCCGTATCAGATCGATGCCGCTGGCAAACTTCTTTTGATTGAGGATATTGGGGAAAAGCCCTGGGGGATCGAGCGCGATCTCGTGCATCTGCGCGAAGCAGGCATTTTAGAAACCGCCGCAGGGTTTATTGTCGGCGAAGCGACGGACACGGATGACTCGGAGACCCTCTCGATGCGCCAAATCTGGGGAGACATTTTAGAGCCTTTCGGCAAGCCGACCGTGATAGGCTTTCCGTTTGGACACGT
>JAOQAA010000474.1 GCA_025963815.1 Capsulimonas sp. | reverse complement strand
AGGGTCCTCTTCGGCTTGCGTAAAGCGCGCCTTCAGGAACGCCTGAACACAGGCCGGGTCCCACTGCGTCCCGGAACCCTCCGCCAGAATGGCGAGCGCCTTTTCCTCCGGCATGCCTTTGCGATAGGGGCGATGGGTCGTCATGGCGCTGAAGGCGTCGGCGACCGCCATCACGCGCGCGGTTAAGGGGATCTCCTGGCCATTCAGGCCGCTCGGGTAACCGCCTCCGTCCCATCGCTCGTGGTGATGGCGCACGGCGTCCAGCGTATCCGCAAGGCCCGGCACGGCGCCCACAATGACTGCGCCGATCGTGGGATGCTGACGTACCGCCTCAAACTCGTCCTCCGTCAATTTGCCCGGCTTGCGCAGGATATGGTCCGGCACGCCGATCTTGCCGACATCGTGCAGCAGAGCGGCGATCCCAAGGCGCTGCTTCGCGGCTTCGCCCATTCCCAGCTCCTCGGCGATTTCCAGACAGTACATCAGTACATCTTCCGAATGCCGGCGCGTGTAGCGGTCTTTGTTGTCCACGGCGCTAACAAGGGCCGTCAGCATGGGGAATCCTTCGACCGTACGCGTCAACGCGGCGAGCACCGCCTCCGAAGCACTTCCTTCGCCGGATTTGGCCCGCGCCAGACGTTCGGCCGCGCAGGCAAGCACATCGGTGCGGCCAGCGCCATCAAAGGGAAAGACCGCCGATCCGATCGAAACCGTCAGCGGGATCAGGTTGTCGCCGCCGGGTGGCCGGAATCCCGTGCGCGCCAAGCCGTCGTTGAGGCGCTCCTCCAGGATAGACATCTCATCGACATCCATACCGGGCAGGATCATGATGAACTCGTCGCCGCCGTACCGGCCCAGGATATCGTAGCCACGGCAGCATGAGGTCAATGTCTGCGCGACCCGGCGCAGCACTTCGTCGCCGACAGCATGACCGTAAGCATCATTGAAAAACGCAAAGTTGTCCAGGTCCAGAATGGCGACGCCCAGCGTCACGCCGTCGCGCTGAGCGCGGTCGGCCTCTTCGTTCCATCGCTTGTGGAAGGCGCGGTGATTGAGCAGCCCGGTCAGCGGATCATGGTCGGCGCGCGCGATCGCCTCGCGCAGCATGTCCTCCCGCTCGGCTTCGAGCATTTTGCGCCGGGTAATATCCTCGACCGTGCCCTCATAATAGAGAACGGAGCCGTCGTCGTCCAGAACGGCGCGCGCGTTCTCCGAAATCCATACGGTTTCTCCGTCCACGCGAATCACCTGCGATTCGAAGTTCGAAATCGAGCCATTCCGCGAGATCAAAGACACAAACTCACTCCGTCGTTCCAGGAGCACATAAAGATCGTCCGCAATATCCTGCTGCCCCGCAACCAGCTGCGCGGCGTCTTCATAGCCGTAAATCCGCGCAAGCGCGGGATTGGCGCTGAGATATTTCCCATCGGGAGTGGTCTGAAAAATGCCTTCGCTGGCGTTCTCGAAGATGCCTCGGTATTTCTCCTCGGTCGCGCGCAGGACGCGCTCTATCTCCATGCGCTCCGCGATTTCCCCTTGGAGACTGGCGTTCGCCTCTTCCACGGCCGCCGTACGCTCTTCGACGCGCGCTTCCAAATATTCGTGCGCCCGCTCCAGCTCTATCTGCGCCATGCGCCGATCGGTGACATCGCGAGAGTGGACGATCAGTCCTTCCATCGTCGGATGTCCGGTGAGGGTGTTGCCGGTCATTTCCAAATACCGCCAGGAACCGTTTTTATGGCGGATACGGAATGTGAGCGGCTCGAAGAACCCGCCCTTCCACATGGCGTCATGGAAGGCCAAATTGACGTTTTCCAGATCCTCGGGGTGGATCACGCTGGCGTCAGCGGTCCCAACAAACTCCGACGGGTCGTAGCCGAGCACCCGGGTGAGGGAAGGGCTCTCGTAGAGAATAATCCCATCGAAGCCGATGACCGTAATGATATCCGAGCCGAACTCCGCCAGCAGCCGGTATCGCTCCTCGCTCTCGGCGACCGCCTCCTCCATGCGCTTGCGCTCCGTGATGTCGCGCAGGCTGACCACGGAATAGACGCGTCCCTGATAAGTATAAACCGATCCATACAGCTCGACATCGATCAGGCCGCCATCGGCGCGCACGCATCGCACTTCGTACGACGCCAGTACGTCCAGCCCTTTCGCACGCATCACACCACGCGTCGTCACCATATCCCGATCTTCGGGGGCGACCAGGCTCCAAACCGGCACGCTGGTCAGTTCTTCCTCGTTTTGAAATCCGAAGAGTTTGAGCAGGGACGAGTTGGCGTAAACTACTTCTCCGCCGATGGACACCAGGATCGCATCCAGCGCGCAATCGAAGACGGCGCGGAACTGGATATCGCTGTCGCGCAGCGCTTCGGAACTTGCTACCCGATCGGAAAGATCCCGCAGATAAGCCGAAAACTCCCGTTTTCCCGCACTATCGATTGCGGAAAGCGAAAGTTCGGCGGGAAACTCCGTCCCATCCTTACGTCGCGCCACCAATTCCACACGCTTTCCAACAAGCGAACCGGTTCCCGACGCCGCACATTCCGCCAGATTCTGGCGGTACGCGGCCCCAAGCCTCTCCGGAAAGATCAATGATGTGACTTCCCGCCCTACTGCTTCCTCGCGCGTATAGCCAAATGTATGCTCGGCGGCGGGATTGAAATCAAGCACGGTTCCCGCGGCGTCAACTGTCACGATGCCGTCCAAAGCCGAATTGAAAATCGCCTCCTGACGCGCATGGCCGCCGCGCAGCTCGGCGGCGGCGGCGTCGCGCAGGGTCAGAGCGGCATCTCCCAGACGCAGCGCGTGACGCATTTCCAGCAGAGTGACCACCTGGCGGCTCAGCGCCTCCAGCGCCTGGATCTGCGCCGCCTCCAAAGTACGCGGCTGCACATCGATCACGCAGATCGTGCCCAGCGCATATCCGGCGGACGTGATCAACGGAGCCCCGGCGTAGAAATGCACATGAGGCTCTTCGGTCACCAGAGGATTATCGGCAAATCTCAAATCGCGCGTGGCGTCCGGCACGATCATAATGTCGTTTTGAAGAATGGTATGCGCGCAGAACGCCGTTCCGCGAGGCGTCTCGATCGCGTCAATTCCGACTTTGGCCTTGAACCATTGGCGGCCTTCATCGACGAGGGTAATGAGCGCGATGGGGACGCCGCAGATTTGCGAGGCAAGCTTCACCAGATCGTCAAAGATCGCTTCTTCCTCGGTATCAAGGATTCCATACGCATGGAGCTGCTCCAAGCGCGCCGCTTCCCAGTTCGGATCTATTGTCGTCGCAATTTCCACAGCTACACCCGTTCTTCTGTCTCTCCCCATCAGATTGTGGAGGGAGAAATACTCACGCACTTTAGTTATCGGCGTTTGGGCGTCATATCTTTCGGTCAATCGTCATGATTTTTTTGCGAACGCTTGGCTCATGTCCACTTCTTTTGTGGTACATAGTCCTTAGCGGCGCTTTGCGGCGCCTGGAAATACAATATGTCCATCGAACTTCTCCGCCTCGCGACACGTCCGGACCATCAGCAATTGGAAGACCGGCTCGACATTCGAGCGCAGTGCGCGACGCCCCATTCCTACCGGCGGCTATTGGAGCGCTTTTACGGTTTCTATCGTCCCTATGAAACGGCGCTTAAAGCAACAGAGAGGCTTCTTCCTCCTCAGATCGATCTGGCAGCGCGCACACGTCTGCCCAGCTTGGCTTCGGACCTGCGGGCGATGGGCGTCACCGAGGAGCAGTGCGCGCGGCTGCCGGAGTGCCCGGATGCGCCTCGCCCCAAAACCCGCGCCGAAGCCCTGGGATGCCTGTACGTGACGGAGGGATCGACACTCGGCGGACAGATCATCCGGCGCATGATCCAGGAGACTTACGGAACAGACGCGCTGCCGACGGCGTTCTTCGACGGCTACGGCGCTCAGACGGGACGCCGCTGGCGCGAGCTGTGCGCGGCGGTGGACGGAGCCGATCTCTCCGGCGACGATCGGGACGCCATGACCAGCGCCGCCCGCGGCGTGTTCCGTACGCTCGAAACATGGCTCTGCGCTGAGCCTTCAGATAAGAATCAGAAAGAAGATGAATGACTGAAGCGCCTGCTCCCCACATCGCCGTCGATCTCACGAACTGCGACCGCGAGCCGATCCACATCCCAGGCCGTATCCAGCCGCACGGGGCGCTCCTAGCCTTCACCGCGCCGAAGCTCTCCCTCACGCACGTCAGCGATAACACCGAGTCGCTGTTTGGGATACCCGCCGCAACGCTGCTGGGAACGGACGGAAGCGCCCTGCTCGGCGCGCGCGGCGTTCTGCATCTGCGCAATTGTCTGAGCTCCCTCGATCCCACACGCATGAACCCGGTCAAGCTCATGCTAAGCACTCCAGCAGGACCGGCGAGCTTTGACTGCATCGTGCACCGGACCGACCAGGCCTTGATCCTGGAGATGGAGCCGTCGGTGGGCGGACGCAGCGTCGAGTTTCTGGGTTTCTACCATGCCGTGCGCGATTCGCTCACCCGTCTGCAAAAGACATCGGGGGTGGACGCCCTCTGCCAGTTCGCCGCCGAGGAAGTGCGCCGAATTACGGGTTTCGACCGCGTGATGGGATATCGGTTCGACGAAGAATGGAACGGCGCGGTCATCGCGGAGGCGAAGCGCGCGGACATGGGATCGTGGCTGGGACTGCGTTACCCGGCGTCGGACATTCCCAGTCAAGCGCGCGCCCTTTATACGCGCAACTGGCTGCGTATGGCTTTCGATGTGGGCTGCACGCCGGCGGCGCTGCTCGCCGCTCTGGAGACGGGCGAAACGCCGCTGGACCTGAGTTTTTCCATCCTGCGCGCGGTTTCCCCCATCCATATCCAATATCTCAAGAACATGGGCGTCGGCGCCTCCATGTCCGTGTCGATCATGCGCGGCGACAAGCTCTGGGGGCTGATCGCCTGCCACCACGAGACGGCGCGGTTTCTCCCTTACGAAACGCGCGCTGCTTGCGAGTTTCTGGGGCAGATCCTGTCGGTCCAGATCACGGCTGGCGAAGACGTCGAGGAGCAAGGCTATATCGCGCGCCTGCGCGATATTCGGATGCGGCTTCAGGACGGTCTGCGCGACTGGAGCACGGGCGCCAAATTCCCACACGCGCTCGAAAGCGATCTGCTCGAACTGTTCGGCGCTTCGGGCGCCGCGGTCTGTATTGGCGGTAAAATCGACGCTATTGGTCAAACGCCGACCGCCGCCGAGATCCAGAAGATCGTCGAGTATCTCAAAACGCGGCCCGAGGAGGAAGTTTACGCGACGGAATCGATCGCGCGCGACATCCCCGCATCGGAAATCCCCCCGGAGACGGCAAGTGGACTTCTCGCGCTGTTTATCGACCGAAGCCGCGGCGATTGCTTGCTGTGGTTCCGTCCCGAAGTCATCCGCACCGTCGATTGGGCCGGCGATCCGCATAAGCCCGTCGATCCGGAAGGCGACTCGATGGTTTTGCACCCACGCAAATCATTCGAGATTTGGAAGCAGTCCGTCCGTGACCGTTCTCTGCCCTGGCGCTCCGCAGACCTGACGACGGCGGCGGAGATGCGGGCCGCGCTGCTCGGGGCCGCTCTGCGCCGCGCCTTCGCCGACGTCAGCCGTTTGAACGGCGAACTGAAGTCGAGCAACGCGGAGCTGGACGCCTTCGCCTACATCGTCTCGCACGATCTGAAAGAGCCGCTGCGCGGCATCCGGAACTACGCGGCCATCCTTGCCGAAGATCAGGCCGAAATCCTGGTCGGCGAAGGGCGCGAACAGCTTGTCACCCTCTCTGCGCTGACGGGACGCATGGAAGGACTGATCGATTCCCTCCTGGAATACTCCCGCGTCGGCCGCGTGGAGATGGAGTTCGAGCCGATCGACCTGAACAAGGTCGCCGCCGAGACCAGGCAGATCCTGCACACGCAGCTGGAGCAGCCCGGCATGGAGCTGCGCATTCCTCGTCCGCTCCCCACGCTTCCCGTCGACCATGTGCGCATCGGCCATGTCTACCAAAACCTGATCGGCAACGCCCTCAAATACCGCGATGGCGCAGGCGGCTGGATCGAGCTGGGATACACAGACGACGGCTCCGTGTGGCCTCCCGGCGAGGAAGGCGGCGACACGCCTCCCATCGTCCTCTGGGTCCGGGATAACGGGATCGGCATTCCGGAGCGACGCTGGGACGACGTGTTTCAGATCTTCCGAAGGCTTCATGGGCGCGACAAGTACGGCGGCGGCAGCGGCGCGGGCCTCACCATTGTCAAGCGAATCGTCGAGCGTCACGGCGGCCGGATCTGGATCGACAGCGCCGTGGGCTCAGGAACCACGTTTTACTTTACGCTGGCGCAGCCGCGTGAGAACGGAGCAGCCTGGACCGCGAACGAAGTCTGAGGCGAACCCAATGATATCCCGCATGCCACGCGAAATATTAATCATCGACGATACCCCGGAGGACCGAGCGATCCTCCGGCGCTATTTGCAGTTGGAGACGGAGTACGCCAATACGTTCATTGAAGCGGAAAGCGGCGAGGAAGGGCTTCAGCGGTACTTAGAGCATGCGCCGGACTGCGTTCTGCTGGATTACCAGATGCCGGATATGGATGGGGTAGAGCTGCTGGAGGCGCTGCGCGAGGCGTCGCCGTTTGGCATCTTCCCGATCGTTCTGCTGACTGGGGTCTCCAGTCAGAGCGTTGCGCTGACTGCGATGAAACTTGGCGCGCAGGACTATCTGATCAAGGGCCAGGCCGGTCCCGAGGAAGTTTCGCGCGCCGTCCGGAACGCCATGGACCGCACGAGCATGCTGACGATCCTGGACGAGCAGCGACGCTCCTTAGAGGCGAAGAACGCGGAGTTGGAGCGCCGCAACGCGGAACTGGATCAGTTCGCCTATGTCGCTTCCCACGACTTAAAGGCGCCGCTACGCGGCATCGCGACGATCGCCAGTTGGATCCAGGAAGACCTGGGGACGCAGCTGACGCCGGAGATCGCCGACCAGCTGCGCCGTCTTAGCGGCCGAGTCAGTCGCATGGAAGGATTGATCGACGGTCTGCTGCAATACGCCCGGGTCGGCCGCATCGTCGTTCAGCCGGAGAGAGTGGATACCGAGACGCTGGTCCGGGAAACGATCGACCTGCTCTCGGCGCCGCCGGAGTTTCAATTCGAGATCGCTTCGGGAATGCCTACATTTGTGACGGAGCGTCTGCGCCTGCAGCAAGTATTCTTAAATCTGATTGGCAATGGAGTAAAACATCATCATCGCCCGTACGGGCGCATCACGATCGGCTGGGAAGATTTGGGAACAATGTCTCAGTTCTCCGTGTCGGACGACGGTCCCGGTATCGAGCCCCAGTACCATGAGAAGATCTTTACGATCTTCCAGACGCTGCTGGCGCGCGACAAGATGGAGAACACGGGAATT
>JAOQAA010000456.1 GCA_025963815.1 Capsulimonas sp. | reverse complement strand
CGGGTCCTTGTCATTGAGGATCGCGTCGATCCACATACGTGCTTCCAGGGTCGAGTCGTTTTCCGTCTTGCCGGAGTAGAACGCCACGCCGCCGGCCTTCAGGTCGACTTCCTGGGTGTAGAGGCGGCTGTGCTGCTCGCCGTTGATCCGCAGGCCGCCGATCATGTCCGCGCCGCCTTCGGTGCCCGAGAGGGAGCACTTGGCTTCGTCCACGTTCAGCGTGTTGAGCGCCCAGCTGCTCTCAAGGATGATCGTTGCGCCGTTCTTCATCGTGATGAAGCCGAACGCCGAATCTTCGACCGTGAACTTCTTGGGATCCCACGGGCCCCAGGCGTTCGCCGCGTTCTCACGCTGCGAGAGCTTGTGGTACGAGGTTCCCATGACGGACTTCGGCTCGTAGTTGTTCATCATCCAGAGCGTGAGGTCGAGCGCATGGGTGCCGATGTCGATCAGCGGACCGCCGCCCTGCTTCTCTTCGTCCAGGAAGACGCCCCAGGTGGGGACGGCGCGGCGGCGGATGGCGTGGGCCTTGGCGAAGTAGATCTCGCCGAGCGTACCCGCGTCCACGACCTTCTTCAGATGCTGGCTGTCCGGGCGGAAGCGGTTGTTGTAACCAACGGTCAGCTTCTTACCGGTCTTGATGGAGGCGTCGAGCATCCGCTTGGCGTCGGCCGCGGTCTTTGCCATCGGCTTTTCGGACATAACGTGCTTGCCGGCTTCCAGCGCCGCAATGGCGATGTCCGCGTGGGCGTCGTTGGGGGTGCAGACTTGGACGACGTCGATCGACGGGTCCTTGAGCATCTCGCGGTAGTCGGTGTAGACCTTGGCGTCCGGCGTGCCGTACTCCTTGGCCGCCAGCTTCGCCTTATCCTCGATGATGTCGACGAACGCGACCTGCTCTACGTTGTCCAGCGTGGCGAGGCTGGGCATATGTTTTCCGTTGGCGATGCCGCCGGTACCGACAATGGCAATCTTTAAAATCTTCGACACAGACAAATTCCCCCTTCGCGATAGGAACATTCCCAACCGCGGTGTTTAGCGATAGACGCCGCGATCTCCTGCGTCTTCTCGCCACCATTTTACAATATTTTGCCAGAAATGTGAACTGCTTTTGCGTTAAAGCACAAGGAATTTTCCGGCGCAATTTGCGCAACCATAATCAAAACGCCAATGTGTCCCCAGATTGGGCGATTCCCAGCACTTTTCCGTGGATTCGCAGCGCCGAAGGATCGGGAACAGGAATCGGCGCGAAATCAGGATTCGACGGCAGCAGAGTCACTTCGCCCCCTGATGAGCAGTAAAAACGTTTTACGGTGGCGCGATTGTCCTCAAACCACGCCGCAACCATATCGCCGCTCTGTGCGCTTTCCTGGCGCCGCAGCAGGATCAAGTCGCCTGGGTGCAGGCCGTCGCCGCTCATGCTCTCGCCGTCAATGGTCAGCAAAAAGTAACTATCGCTCGGATTGAGCCCCGCCGCGTCGATGTCGTAATACTCCGTCGGCTCCTCGCCCGTCTCGCGGGGCGGTCCGGCGGCGATGTCGCCGTACATCTGGATCCGCCGCGTCTCGAAGCGATGCTCTGAGTTTAATCCCGTTCGGAAGTGGAACACGGGGAGGCGGGCCGGCTCGGCGGTTTCTTTGGCGGGCGTCGGGATCGTCACAGGCTGGGCGGGCGCGATCGGCTGCGACGGCGCCTCCCGATCGGGAATCGCCTCAGAGACGCCGGGCTGGGTGTGACCGCGCGAGCCAGTATAAATCTGCTTGTTGTCGAAGAAGAAGCTTTTGACGAACTCCGTGGCGGAGTTCTGCTGCGCTTCCCACATGATATATAGCTTGGCGCTAAGATCATCCGCCATATGCACGATCAGCGCCTCGGGGAAACTCGGCGTGACCGGCGCGCCGTAGTCCATACGGCCATGGTGCGAGAGGATAATGTGCTGAAGGGCGTCGCTCATCTCCTCCGGGATATCCGGCTCCTTCGCCATCATGGCCGCGACCCTGCGGTATCCCAGCATCGTGTGCCCGATCAGATGCCCCTGGCGCGTATACTGGTAGCCGTCTCCGGTCTGCTCCAGCTCATGCACCTTGCCGATATCGTGCAGCAGCGCGCCCGCAATTACTAAATCCCGCGACAGGTCACTCGTGCGCCAGCGAGCGGCGCCGTCGATAATGGAAGCGGCGAGATCGGTCACTTCCAGCGTATGCTGAAGCAGTCCGTGGGGAAAGGCATGGTGGGCGCGCTTGGCGGCGGGGGAGAGGGCGAACTTCCCACGGAACGGGCCGGTGAACGTTCTGTTCAGGAGCGAGCGCAGGCCGGAATGCGTGACTTGGCGGATATAATCGTCCAAGCGCGCCGAAAGCTGCGCCAGCGGTTCGCAGCGCGCCCAGTGAAAGAGCGTCTCGTCTTCGGGTTTGCCTGCGGCGATCATCCAGTCGGTCAGATGGATTTGGCGGACGCCGTTAAATTCGCCCACGCGGCCGCGCACGTGGACATATGTCATGTGCCGTACGCCGGCGTGCTCGGCGGCCGAGACATCCCAGCGCACGGCCGTGCATTGCCCCGTGTGGTCCTGAAGCACAATCTCCAGACGCCGCTTCTTGCCGGGCGGATCGTGCAGGGTGAAGCTCGCGACGACGAAGACATCGTCGACTTCCTCGTTGATCTGCAATATCTTAGCGAATTGGCGCTTCATCCCTAAACCTCGTCCATTCAAATTTTGATAATTCAGTATACTAGCTCAAGACGCAAAATCGCGGTGCAGTACGGGGAATTCGGTGAAATGTTCGCCGATCATCGGTTCGGTCGCCACGAATAAACATCCCTGCTCGTTTGCTCGCGTCAAATATCGGGTAAAATCTTGGGGAAGCGCCTGGAACGTTCCAGGCGGCAATAATTTTTCAAGGAACTGCACTACCGATGAGAATGCATCCGCGTCTGATGCTCGCTGTGTTCGCGTTTTGTCTGCCTGCTCTCGTTTGCCATGCGGCTCCCAGCGACAAGCCCGCGTCCGCACAAACCGATGTGAGCGCGGCGCCCGCTACGGATCCCGCTCAAACGAGCGGACGCCGTCATCGGCGCCATTGGCGTCGGTCCCATGATTCGGGCGGCATGCCGGTGGCGGCGCCTGGCCGCGGACACTCCCTGCGCTGGCATACGGTCCGCGATGCGAACGGGCATAGGCACAAGCAGTGGTACTACGGCGACACGGGGGAAAACGTCTCCGGCCTTGAAGCCGGCGGCGACGGCGAGATCGCCCGGGATTTGGACGCCCCGATGTCGCGCAGTGAACGCGAAGAGCAGCACGCGCGTCGCGTCAAGGCGCTGGAGCATCTGGCCCAGGTCGAAGAGCGCGTCAAGCGGGATCGTCTGGCGCGCGCACAGAAAGCCAAAGCGCATTTTCATCGCGTCCAAAAAGAACTCAGCGAAAAACACGCCGCCGCCAAGCAATAGCTGTCTGAGAAAACGCCCCGCGAATAAAATCGCGGGGCGTTTTGCGTTTTTACTTACTCCAAGCCGAGCTGAAGCTCCGTCACGTTCTCCGGCGAATCGTAATCGACCCAGTGCTTGTAAATCTCCCGCGTTTCCCAGGTCGCCCGAAGCCCCTGCTCCTTCATCGCATCCATCAGCGTCTTG
>JAOQAA010000426.1 GCA_025963815.1 Capsulimonas sp. | reverse complement strand
CCCATCAGCGCGATGCTGGCGCCCCGATCCAAACCGCCGCCGAGCAGATCGTCCAGCGCTTGAATACCACTCGCGATCGGGTTATTGATGAACTCGGTTTTGTGTTCGGCGGCGACCAGCCTTGGATAAACATCCAGACCACCCGTCCGAATAATATAGTCGTGGTAGCCGCCGCGAAACCGCACGCCGCGCATTTTCGTGATACGGATTCGGTACCGCTCCACTCCGTACTCGGGAACGGTGTTATCCAGCGCCACCACGCCGTGGCACAGACTTTGCAGTTGCCGGTCCCCCGCGTCCGTGGTGCGATCGTCGAGCAGCAGCACGGTGCACTTGCGTCCTGCAAAATAGTGTTTCAGGGAAAGGATTTCGCGCCGGTACCGCAGCGAATCATGCGCGAGCAGACGCAGTTCGGAAAGGCTGTCAAAGACGACGCGCGCGGGCTGAACCCGCTCAACAACTTCCAGCAGAAGCCGCATTGTCTCGCCAAGTTCGACTTCCGCCGGATGAAAAATCGTGCTTTGCGACTGCGCGGAGAGCTGGTCTTCCTGGCTGAACTCGTAAATATCGACCCCATCCAGCGACCATGCATGCGAATGAACGACATCCCGAATCTCTTCCAGGCTTTCAGAAAGCGTGACATAAAGCACACGCTCGCCCTGCCGCGCCCCTTCCAGCAGAAACTGCATCGCCAGCGTCGTTTTACCGACGCCCGGATCGCCCTGCACCAAAAAGAGCCGGTTGCGGGGAAAACCGCCGCCGAGCACATCGTCCAGCCCCTCGATCCCCGTGGACGCCCGCTCCACCGTCCACGATCCATCCCCTATCGTCGTTTGTATTGCCGCCACGCCCCGATCCTCCCGATCCGTTTCCCTCCCGCATCGACGCGGTATTCCATGGGTTCTGGTGATTCATACCCAGCCAGGAATGAAAGCTAACAGGCGGGCAAGGAAAAAAACGGCGTCTAATCCCAGGCGACATCGAGCGATTTCGGACCTCGAAACGCGATGACGCTGTCGAGCCATTCGATGGGTTCTTCCAATTTGAGAGTGGGAAAACGAGCAATCAGGGCGCTGACGACGATCTGTGTTTCGAGGCGTCCCAGGGCGGCGCCGAGACAGAAGTGCGAGCCGTAGCCGAAGGCGACGTGGCGGTTAGGCTCGCGTGTGATGTCGAACCGGTCCGGATCGGGGAACTGCGCCGGATCGCGGTTGGCCGCCGCCAGACCAAGAAACACGCCCTGCCCTTTCTTCATCGAGTGGCCGCGCCATTCGAGGTCCTCACGCAGATGACGCACCACCCACTGCACGGGACAATCGAAGCGCAGGAACTCCTCCACCGCCCCGCCGATCAGGGACGGATCATTGCGCAGCATCGTCCACTGATCGGGGCGGGTCAGCAAGGCGGCGACGCCGGCGCCGATCAGCCGGGTCGTATTTTCATGGCCGGTTGCAAGCAGCATCATGCTGTTGGAGATCACATCTTGATCGGACAGCCGCTCGCCCCGGTCGTCCGGCTTAAGAAGCAGGGAGATCAGGTCGCTGCCCGGGTTCTCGCGTCGCTCTTGGATTACTGTTTGAAAGTATTCCGACGCCTCCCGGATGCTTTGATACGTGACGACATCCTGCTCCAGCGTCGTCTCAAACGTGATATGGGTGAAGTAATCCACGGACCATTTCTTGAACCGCGCCCGCTCGCCTTCCGGCAGGCCGAGCAGCCGCATGATAACGACAATCGGGAATGGGACCGCAAGATCGGCGATTAGCTCCATCCTCCCGCGACCGGCGACGCCGTCCAGCATCTCCTCCACAAGCAGTTCCATCTGCGCGCGCATCTCGCCGATCACGCGCGGGGTAAACCGCTTCGCCACTTGAGCGCGCTGACGCACTTGATCCGGGGCGTCCTGAAACAGCATCTGCCGGTCGAGATGTCCCGGAAGCAGACGAAACTCCTGCTGGACAATCGGCGCCAGTTCTTCATCGGACAGCACGGACGGGGAAAAGGAGCGCAGCGAAAGCCGGTTCTCCGCGAGAGCCGCCGACACATCGGCGTATCCAGTCACCACCCATTGCCTCATGCGTGGATCCCAAAAGACGGGCTTGCGCCGCATCCAGGAGTACATCGGGTAAGGATTTCGCGCGGTGCGATCGTGGAACAGGGCATAGGCGGTGAACGACTTGCGGTAGCGCGGCGCCCCAAGCGTCAAACGCGCGGCGCGGCCGGCGGCCGCTCGGACCCCTTTCTTCAGGCGGCGCGCGGCCAAGCCAGGAACGTCGACGCCCTCCGGCGCCCGAAGCCGTCGAGGGTGCATTGCCATCAGCGCAGCGCCCGCCGACGCCCAGTGGACTCCCGCACGCGCCAGCGCACGTCCGGCGTCGCTCGTTTCGGGATTTTGCACGAGGGCAAGAAGGAAATGCTCGCCGCGAACGGACCAATCGCCAAGGTCCGCCGCAATTTGGTAAGTCCGCTCGAACGCCGTGCGCGCCTCCGGCGTCAGTCCCAGCACGCCGTTCGGCGTCTCGCGACGATCCTCAACATCGGTCAACGCCGCCGGTGCGCCCAATCGCCGCAGCAGCCGAGCCGCCTCGGCGCACTCGGCGTTCACTCGCTGAAAGAGAAGCGTTGTTGTCAGTCGATTGTCTTTTGCTTCCTCGGCCGCGCTCAAAATCGCGCGCTTCAAACCTTCGTCAAACCGGCGCCACATAGATCAAGTTCCTTCCAGCGCTGTTCGATCCGTCTTCCTTCTCAGACACAATTCGGCTGGGAACAAGGTGAGGCAAAAATCAGAAGAGGGAACTTGACGTGACGATCTGTATCAACGGACGCAGTTGGGAGCAAGGGGGGAGCGTCTCGAATCAGGGCCTGGATAGTTCACCCGTTTCTTCTAGCGCATATCCTATTCTATCATAAGTCGCATCGGTATCAACCTGGCAGTTTGCAGAGTTTTTGAGAAAATACGGACATTCGCCGCTTTTTATTCGGCAAGGGGAGGTTAGGTCACATCCGGAAATAAAATGCGTCTATAGCTCCATAGGGAAGAGCCGTTCGAACGCGCGGCCCAATATAAAACGCACGATGGTTTATAATGAGACGAAGCACGACAATAAAGTATTGAGAGACACAGCCGGGAACTCCAGAGAGCTCCGAGACGATAGTAGATCTAGCGAGGGGCCATGTACAACGAGCGAGAGAACACGAAAGAGGGTCCGATTCCGCCGCTGGTGGTCGATTCTGGGGCGACATCGGAGACTGGCCCCAGAGCATCCGAAGAGCGTGTACTCACCGCGGCTCCACGCCTTGTGTCCCTGGACGCCTTTCGTGGATTGACGGTCCTCGGGATGCTGCTCGTCAACAACATCGCTTTGGACACCGCCACTCCGAAACAGCTGACACACGCCGACTGGAATCAAGGCGTGCAATTCGCCGATCTCGTCTTTCCCTGGTTCTTGCTCATCGTCGGCGCCGCGATCCCCTTTTCGGACGCATCGTCCCGCGCCAAAGGCTGGTCGTGGGCGACGCGCGCCGGCAAAAATCTGCGGCGCGCCATCATTCTGGTCCTGCTGGGCTGTTTGATCGACTCCAGCATCGCCAAGCAGCCGATTTTGGATTTAGGCGTTCTGCAAGTGATCGGCATCGCCTATCTCGTGGCGGCGCTCGCGTACCCGCTGCCGCTGATCGGGCGTACCGCGCTCATCACGGCGCTGCTCGCCGGGCACGGCGCGCTGCTGCAATTTGCAGCGACGCCAGGCTGCGGCCCGGGCATTGCGTCCGAGGACTGCAACGTCATCACGTATGTCAACCAGCATTACCTCCAGACCTACCATCTCAGCGGTCTGCTGTCGGTAATTCCGACAGCCGCTCTCGCGCTCATCGGCACGGGGATCGGCGACCTGCTTCGCAGCAAGAAGACCGCGCCCGCATGGAAACTGACGTGGATGATCGCCGGCGGCGGCGCGCTAGCAGCAATAGGATTCCTCTGGAGCCACTGGCTGCCGTTCAACAAGGCCGTCTGGTCAAGTTCCTATATCTTGTTTACCGGCGGATTCGGCGCCGTGGCGCTGGCGTTCTTTTATGCCCTGCTGGATGTGGCGGGCTGGCGGCGCATCGCAATCCCGCTGACAGTGCTAGGCGCAAACGCCATCACGGCATATGTCGCGCCGATTCTTTTCAAAGCCTACATCCTGCAAAGCTGGACGTGGCCTCTCGCCGACGGCAAGCGCGTCCCCTTGCAGCAGGCGATGCTCCACAGCGCGACCACACACTACGGCCCCATCGGCGGCGGCATCGTCTACACCACAATCTACATCATCATCTGCTGGCTGCTGCTGGCCTATCTCTACCGCAACAAGATCTTTCTTCGTGTTTGAACGAGACATCTGGCAGCTATCCCCGACGTCATAAACTGCGTTTATGGAGGTCTATCAATCAGAAATCACGTCATTGATCGTTTGCGCTCCACAATCTTCGCCAGATGCGTCCAGCCCGAATGCAGCGCCTTCTCCATAACCTCGTTCGTGCATTCCGGCATCTCCACAATATGCGTCATGATCGAGGCGCCCATCGCGCGATCAGAGTCAGCTACGCCAAGCTCGTATAAAGCAGTGACTAGCGCAGCATCCATCGGGCGAGGCGCGCGCTTCAAAAATTGGCGAAATGCGCAGTAACGATAATGCTCAGTGTTCTTGTCAATGCTCGCTTCGTACTGCATCCCGTATTGCGTCAATTCCGCTTCCGTCAGCACACCAAGCGAAAACCAATCTTCGCTAAAGTGAAGCAGTGTTTTGTAGTCTTTATTCAGCAAGGATTATTCACAACGCCATAGATATTGCTTGGCCTGCGCAATAGAGAAAATACACAGCGTGAGATCATCCATATGGTAAACGTGTCCGCTGATATTTCTGCATGCGCGTGATCACATCATCAACAAGCAATTCCCGCAAATCTGGCTGCGTGTCGATCAGATCGTTGGCTTTGAGTACGATGGCGTCCATGAATCGACCCAGGTCTAGATGCTCAACCCAGAACATCTCCGGCACAATAATTGTATTTCCTAGCACTAAACTATTTTCCGCCCGTGGGTGAACTGGAGCCAGGGGGAAGAGGATTCATGGTCAAGGCAATCCCCGAGACACACAGAACAACCGCCGCGCATCCCATTAAAAGCAGAGCATTACGATGTTCATCGTTACGTCGAGCTGGATCCGAGAAATGCCAGCAAAGGCCTATGATAAAGCCAATCATCGTACCCAGGGCGACCCCAATCCAGACATCGGAAAATTTGTCGGAGTGGTGCAGGAATCCTAAGCCAAGGCAAGCGCCAATCGCCTGCATGACATAAACAGAACGTACAACGCGCCACAGCGCCTTCATCTCTTCCGGCGAAACCAGAGATCGTTCCATTCCACCCATATCTTCATCCCCAATCGCTTCCTGCTGACAAGTAAGCGTAATTTCTTAAAATGGCAGGAAAATCCTTCTTGCGCGTCGAAGTTTCAGAGCACAGTAAGTTTACAGGTTCCCATTTTCATACGCAATCCTCAATGACCCAATTTTCTCCATTCACACTGCGGCTTTTCGGTAAGTTCGAAGCGACACAGGGCGGCGTTCCCCTGCCCGGACTGCATCTACGCGAGGGCGAACGGCTGCTGGCTTATTTGACGCTGCATGCCGGGGAGCCTGTTGCATCCCGGGATTTGGCAATGAAGTTCTGGCCCGCCGAGGCGCAGGGTAGTTTGGACGGACAGGGCGACTTTCCCAGCGTTCGACAGGCGCTGCGGTCGCTGCGGCAGGCGCTGGGACCGGACGCGGAACGGCTGACGCGGCCAAGCCGGGCGGCTGTACAGCTGGATTTGACTGGGGTTGAGTGCGATATGCTCGCGTTCGATCGATTGGTTCGAATTGATGGCGATGCGGCCACGCAGGCTGAGCGGGACGCCGTGGCGCTTTACGGGGGGGGGCTGCTGGATGGGTGGAGAGAGAATTGGGCCGTGGAGGCGCGGACGCAGCGGCGGCTCCAGTACGAAAATGCACTGCGGCGCCTGACGCTGCGGGCGCGTCGGGACGGGCGCGTGGAGGAGACAGAACAGTGGCTCCGCCTGCTGCTCGCTTCGCGGCCCGGGGACGAAGAGGCAGGACGCGATCTGCTCAGGGTGCTGGCGGTGGGCGGGCGTCACGCCGAGACTCTTGGGGTACTGGAGAAGTTGTCACAGGCGGCGACGGGGGCAGGGCGGACGCTGGAGACGGACACGGTGGAACTGGCCGCAGAGCTGCGCCGGGCGCGGGAAATCGAGACGCCGCGCTCCGCCCCCGTTCGGGAGCCAGCGCAAGAGGCTGTGACGCTGACACTGGATGCGCCTGGCGGCGCCGTGCCGATTCAATCCCCGTTTTATATCGAGCGCGCGACGGACGCGGAGTTCCATGCCGCCCTGACACGCGGCGACAGCATCGTGCTGGTCAAGGGCGCGCGGCAGGTCGGCAAAACGTCACTGCTGGCGCGTGGACTTCAGCAGGCGCGCAGCGCCGGCGCTTCGGTCGTGACCACGGATTTCCAGAAGCTCAACACCGATCAGCTCGCCGCGCCCGACGCGCTCTACCGGGCGCTGGCCGCCGACATTGCGCGGCAGTTGGGGATTTCCGTCTCGCCGCGCGCCGTGTGGGACGAAGATTTCGGCCCGAACATGAACATGGAGCTGTTTCTGCGCCTGCACATCCTCCCCGCCCTCCCTGGGCCATTGCTCTGGGGGCTGGACGAAGTGGACCGATTGTTCTCCTGCCCCTTCGGCGGGGAAGTCTTTGGATTGTTTCGATCCTGGCATAACGAACGTTCGCTGGACCCCAGCAGCCCGCTGTGCCGATTGACGCTCGCCATCGCCTACGCCACAGAGGCGCATCTCTTCATCACCGATCCGAACCAGTCTCCGTTCAATGTCGGCACGCGGCTGGCGCTGGCGGACTTTACTTCAGACCAAATCTCCGAGCTGAACAAGCGCTACGGCAGCCCATGGACGGAAGCCGATCTGGCGCGCTTCGGCGCGCTGGTCAGCGGTCAGCCGTATCTGGTGCGTTTGGGCTTGGATCAGGCGGCGCAAGGCGTCCGCGTCGAACAGATTGAAGCGGACGCCGCCGGTGACGACGGCTTATTCGGCGAGCACCTGCGCCGTTTGCTGATGTCCCTCGCACGCGCGCCAGGCGAGGAAGACGCCATCCGAGCCATACTTGCGAGCCAAGGGCGCCCATCGCCGGATTCGTTCTTTCGCCTGCGCGCCGCCGGCATTCTTTCCGGCCCATCCTCACAGGAAGCCCAGTTCCGCTGCCCTCTTTACCGATCCTTCTTCGCCCGGCGCCTCGGGGGCGCGTAATCCGAATGGGCGATGACGCGTTCCGTCACGTTTCGCGTCCTAATCGTCACGCCGTCGTCACGATTGGGCGGTTAGAATCTCCATAACGGCGAAACGACTGCCCAGAAGGCGATAATCAGCTTCCAAATGAGCGACAACTTCTACATCACGGGCGGCACATTGCCGCCGGCAGCCGAATCTTATGTCGTGCGCCGGGCGGACGCCGAACTCCTGGACGGCCTGCGTTCGGGTGAGTTCTGCTATGTGCTCGATACGCGGCAGATGGGCAAGTCCAGCTTGATGGTGCGGACGGCGCAGCGGCTTCGGGAAGAAGGGCGCCGCGTGGCCGTTCTGGATCTGACGGCGCTAGGGCAAAATCTCACCGTCGAACAATGGTACAGCGGCCTGCTGAGCCGGACGGCCACACAGACGGGTCGGATGGTGGAGCTGCTGGCCTTCTGGAAAGAACACAAAGACCTGGGGCCGATGCAGCGCTTCCTCGAAGCCCTGCGCGAGGTGCTGCTGACGCCGCCCCCGGGGGCCGATTCCGTCGCTGATCTAGTCTTGTTCGTGGACGAAATCGACGCCGTTCGCATCCTGCCGTTCTCAGCTGATGAGTTCTTCGCGGGCATTCGCGAGTGTTACAACCGCCGCCCACAGGACCCGGCGTTTGGACATCTGACCTTCTGTCTGCTAGGAGTGGCGGCGCCCACGGATCTCGTCCGGGATACGCGCATCAGCCCGTTCAATATTGGGCGACGCATTGAACTGCGCGACTTTACTTCGGAAGAGTCAGAACCGCTCACAAAGGGACTGACGGGGAGCGAGACACGCGCCCAGCGCATCATCCGTCGGGTTCTGTCCTGGACCAACGGACATCCCTATATGACGCAGCGGCTGTGCCGGAGCGTTTCGGAACGGATGGCGGCGGCGCCGGCGAACGCGCGCTTTGACGATGCGTTCGTGGACGATCTCTGCCGCGATCTGTTTTTGAGCCGCGCCGCACAAGAAACCGACGATAACCTGGCGTTTGTCCGCAATCGACTGCTTCAAAGCGAAACGGATGTTGGGACGCTGCTGGACTTTTATTTGAAAATCCGGCAGGGCCGACGCGTGCGCGACGATCCCGCCAATCCGCTTTGTTCGCTCTTATTGCTGTCCGGGATCGTAGCGCGATCTGGCGATCGCCTGATCGTTCGTAATCGTATTTACCGAGACGTATTCGATAAGGCGTGGGTACACTCCAGCCTGCCTGGGGAGGAAGTGCACCGGCAGCGACAGGCGTATCTGCGCGGCGCGCTGAGAACGGCGGCGGCGGGTGGCGCGATCC
This sequence comes from Capsulimonas sp., assembly GCA_025963815.1. Classification (GTDB taxonomy): domain Bacteria; phylum Armatimonadota; class Armatimonadia; order Armatimonadales; family Capsulimonadaceae; genus Capsulimonas. The sequence goes on along the minus strand of JAOQAA010000426.1, from coordinate 1,571 downwards.
TGCTGCTGGTCGCGGCGCTGGCTGGCGTCGCCGTCAACCGCGCCGATGTCGCGCGCCGCGCCACCGCGCGCGCCGTGGCGCAAAGCAAGCTGGCCGCTCACGAGGAAACGCTCGCGCGCGCGCGCCTGAGCCGCGCGTATGTGGAAGACGCCACTCGCCTGGTGGACGCCGGCGACGCCAGCGCCGCATTGGCGCCCCTCGCGGAAGCAATGACGCTGGATCATGACGATCCGACGCGAATGGCTCGGCACAGAATGCGCTTCGCCGCCGCGCTGGCGCTCACACCCCAGATTCAGCACTTATGGCGCCCCGGCGGCCCGCTGCGCTGGGCGTCGTATTCACCGGATAAGAAGCGTATCGCCGCCGCCAGCCTGGATGGGCGAGCGCACGTCTGGGATGTGGCGACAGGCTTTGAACTGCCGCTGACAATGGCTCACGACGGCGCAATCACCGACGCTGTTTTCAGTCCAGACAGCAGTCGATTGATGACGTGTGGCGAGGACGCGCGCGCGCGCGTGTGGGATCTGAACGAACGTCGTTTGCTTTGGACATTGGGACCGCTCGCCCCAAAGGAAGAACACCGTCAGGCGCAGACGGATGGACGCACCCAGACCACGCGAGCGGCGTGGAGTCAGGACGGACGCCGCATCGCCGTGGTCTGGGGCGGCTCCATCCACGTCTGGAATGTCCGTAAGAACACCGCCCCCACCCTCGCGATCCCCGCACAGGAGTTTATGGGCGCCCATCTCTCCGGAGTCGTTTTTTCTCCGGACGGCAAGCGTATCACGGTCATCGCGGGGAATTTTCTCGGTCAGCAGATCTCCATTCCTACATGTGATACGATTTCCGTGTTAGGATCGCGAGCGCTGGGCGGGTGTTATGTCGGAAGCCGAGTGACATACAGTCGCGACGGCCAGCGTCTGCTGGTCGCAGGCGCGTTTGGAAATACAGCCAGTAATCCCGGCGCCTGCGTTTTCTCCTCCCAAGCCGTTTCGAGGTTCGCCACGACTCAATTGACGGCGCTCATGCGGCACGGTCAGTTCGCCTCGGACGCTGCCTGGAGTCCCGACGAGCATCGAATCGCCACCGCCGGCGGGGATGGCGTCGCACGCGTTTGGGACGCAGCGACGGGCCTGCCCGTAACACCACCTCTGATACATACACGGCCTATCACCCATGTCTCGTTCAGTCCGGACGGCCGCAGGATTTTAACGGCCTGTGACGACGGCGCGGCGCGCGTTTGGGACGCAGTTACGGGAGCAGCCATTTGCGCTCCTTTGCGTCACGCCGGCCCGCTCGTGGCGGCGCAGTTTGGCGCGGACAGCTCTCATATTTTCACCGCAGGCCAGGATGGAACAGCCAGGCTCTGGGCGCTGCCGCCCGCGACCCTTCAGCCGGAACTGCATCTTGAGTCCGTTGCGAGCCATATCGTCATTGCAAACGGCGAGCGGTTAGTTGTCGCCAACAATAGAATCTCGATGTACGACCTCCCGTCGACAAAGCTGATTTCCTTTCACGCCACCACGCACAACGAGTGTTCCGATCCTGAGCCCCGTGCGCAGTGCTTCGTG
>JAOQAA010000419.1 GCA_025963815.1 Capsulimonas sp. | reverse complement strand
TTGACTTCACGCCCTTCGATGTGGGTCGTGGCGCCGAACGGAAAGGTCTCGTCGTTGTCCTGGACGTACTGCAGCATCGCCAGTCCAAGCTGCCTGAGATTAGAAGCGCAAGTTGTTTGACGCGCCTTCTCGCGCGCCTTCGCGAACACAGGGAACAAAATCGCCGCAAGAATCGCAATGATTGCGATAACAACTAGCAGCTCAATTAACGTAAAACCATCGTTGCGTTTCATGAAAAATATCTCCTTATGAGATGGGAATTGATAACGAAAGCAGAGGGATTGCAATTAGCCCTTTGCTGACAATAGTTATTATAAGGCAGTAGTTGAAATAATTCAACTACTGCCTTGTGACATAAAATTATGGTTTTGTGATCTAAACGTAACACTATTTTATCCCTGAGTATCCATCAAAAAATCACTTGACGCATGAGGGATCACGCGCTATAATGGGCCAAATTGAAACATTTCAAGTTATTCTATTATCGCAGAAGGAGTTCTCATGCGTTCCACTCTCTTTTCTCGATCGAAGCGCACCGTTCTGAACGGATTGCGGGGGCTGCCACTGCTGGCCGCCGCCGCCCTGCTGACGCCAACGGCGGCGTCGGCCCAGGCGACATTCCCCTTCCAAGATTCCAAGCTGCCCGTCGAGCAGCGCGTCAACGATATCGTTTCGCGTCTGACGCTTCCCGAAAAGGCGGCGCAGATGGTCACGGACGCTCCGGCCATCCCGCGCCTTGGCATTCCCGCCTACTATTGGTGGAGTGAATCGCTGCATGGCTACGCGTTCGGCGGAAAGGGATTCGATACGGTCTTCCCAGAACCGATCGGGCTTGCCGCGACGTTCGACCTGGCGCTGCACGCGAAAGTCGCGAACGCCATCAGCGACGAGGACCGCGCGGAATTCAACCGGAACAGCGCCGTTCCCACGCCGTATTACGGCCTGACGTTCTTCGCGCCAAACATCAATATCTTCCGCGACCCACGCTGGGGGCGCGGACAGGAAACGTATGGCGAAGATCCCTTCTTAACGTCCCAATTCGGCGTCACATATATCAAGGGGTTTCAGGGCGATAACCCCAAATACTTCAAGGTCATCGCGACGGCGAAGCACTACGCTGTGCACAGCGGCCCCGAGCTGGAGCGTCACAGGTTCGATGTCGCCGTCTCAGCCTACGATCTGCACGACACGTATCTGCCCGCGTTCAAATCTGCTGTCACCGACGGTCACGTTTACAGCATCATGAGCGCCTACAACAGTCTTTACGGCGTCCCGGCGCCCGCCAGCGACCTGCTGCTGCAAAAGCTGCTGCGCGATCAATGGGGTTTCCAGGGCTATGTCGTCTCGGACTGCGGCGCCGTCACGGACATCTCCACCAACCACAAGTATGCGCCGAGCGAGGAGGCCGGGTCGGCGCTCGCCGTCAAGGCCGGCAACGATCTTTCCTGCGGGAACGCCTATAACACCCTGCCCGCCGCCGTCGCTCAGGGTTTGATTTCCGAGGCCGAGATCGACAAATCACTGAAGCGTCTGTTTACCGCGCGAATGAAGCTGGGGCTGTTCGATCCTCCTGCGGACAACCCTTACAACGCAATTCCAGCAAGCGTCATTGAAAGCCCGGAGCATCGGGCGATCGCCTTACAGGCGGCGCGCGAATCGATCGTCCTTCTGAAGAATAGCAAGAACTTTCTGCCGCTGAGCCCAAAAATTAAGACCATCGCCGTCATCGGGCCGAACGCCGCCGACACCGTCGTCGAGGAAGGCAACTACAACGGCGCGTCGTCGCATGAGGTCAGCGTCCTCGAAGGTATCCAGAAGCGCGCGGGCGACGCCGTCAAAGTGATTTACGATCATGGCAGCGGTTTGCTATCGGCGTACAGCAACTCCTTCATTCCAGCCACGGCGCTGTCAAGCGACGGTAAGCCAGGACTGAAGGGCGAATACTTCACAAACCTCGATCTGTCGGGAGCGCCGGCGGCAATACGCCAGGATGAAACCATCAACTTCAACTTCGTTGCGAAGCCAATGGACGCAGTAGAGCGCGAAAACTTCTCGGTCCGCTGGACGGGGATGCTGACCGCCCCCAGAGACGCCAATTACACGCTGACGATCCGAGGTGACGACGGGTATCGTCTGTTCATCGACGGCAAAAACGTCGCCGAGGATTGGACCACCCACCCGGCCACATCGCGCGATTACGTACTGCCGCTCAAAGCTGGTCAGCCCGTGCCGATTCGCTTGGAGTATTTTCAGGGAACAGGAGGCGCAGAGATTCATTTGCTCTGGCATGACGACGCCCCGGCGTTCGCCAGCGCCGTCGCGGCGGCCCAGTCTGCTGACGCGGTCATCTTCGTCGGCGGCATCTCCGGCGCTCTCGAAGGCGAAGAAGGGACCAACGGCAACGTAGATCGCGCCGATCTCAACATCCCCAAGGTGCAGCAAGATCTATTGGAAGCCCTCTACGCAACGAAAAAGCCGATCGTCCTCGTTCTGATGAATGGCAGCGCGCTCAGCGTCAACTGGGCGAATGACAAACTGCCCGCCATCCTCGACGCCTGGTATCCCGGCGAAGAAGGCGGAACCGCCGTCGCGGATGTCCTCTTCGGCGACTACAATCCCGCCGGAC
>JAOQAA010000416.1 GCA_025963815.1 Capsulimonas sp. | reverse complement strand
GAAGCTTCGATGAGAGCCATCAGCCTCAGGATCAAATGCCGGATCTCGGCGACTTCTGCACTCAGTCGTCCGGACTGCTGACTGCGCGCAAGCGTCAGCGCTTCATCGGTCCGCGCTGCGATAATATCGCCAACAGCTTCCGCCTGCGCCAGGTCCATCTTGCCATTCAAATAGGCGCGCTGCGTAAACTCCCCCGGCTGCGCCAAACGCGCGCCGCTGGTCAGCAGTCGGCTCAAAATCCGCCGCAGCGGGACCGGCCCGCCATGCGCAGAAATCTCCACGACATTTTCGCCGGTATACGATCGGGGCGCATGGAAAATCGCGAGCAAAACGTCGTCGATCACAGAACCATCATAAGCCAGCACATCAGCGCGGTGCAGCGTATGGCCCGCGTACGAAGCGCTGGGAACGTCCCGGGGACGCTTCGTGACGGCGTCGGTCACGGCGAAGGCCTGGGGGCCGCTGACGCGGATCACGCCGATACCGCCGACGCCCGGAGGCGTGGCGAGGCTGCAAATGGTGTCGTCTAAAGAGGGTGTCACGAGGGGATTATACCTGGGGTTTGGATGAGGGCTTGTCAGAAGGATAGGTTTTTGGCGGTGACGTTGTACCCGAGTATGAAACCCGGGGAACGTATGAACCGGCGCTTCCGAAAACCTACTCATATGAGCTGTGGCGCGCCGCTGCCAAAGCGAGCAGTCTGTTAGACAGTCCCGGAAGCGGCGTGCTTGGAGGCGCCGACGTCCAGGCTGAAGAATTCCAGAACGTCGTCAAGACGATCCGTTTCGCCGTGGCAAAGCTGGGTCACTTCGACTTGGTTCTGGCGAGCCGTCTCAATCGCGCGGCGCTTGCGGTCGATTTCCAGCTGAAGCTCGGCGATCTCCTGCTCCGCGCTGGTGGTGAAGGCGGCGGTGTGCGCGGCGACGGTGTCGGCGTAAGAGGCGAGCGCGGCGAGCTTGCGCGAGGCGTCGGCGACAATGGTGTCGGGCGTCGCGCCGATCGCCTTGCCCATCGCGCCCAGGGTGACGCCGATCGTCTGGCGGCGTATCTCCAGCGGCACCGAGGGGGGCATCGACGACAGCATATCCAGCATCTGCTCGGCGGTGAACGGCGCGGCGGGAACGCCCGCCTGCTGATAGATCTCCGTGAACGAAAGATTTTGCGGCTCGCCTGTCGACGTCACGATCGCCGAAGCCGCCTGCTCCACGGCGGAGAGGCTCGGTCCCGAGGTCTGTTCGAGCAGCTGCTCCACCGTGCGCGAAGGCGCGGACTTGGGTCGTGTGGGCAGCGGCGGCGGCTCGCCCGCCAGCTGGGCGTCGATCGCGGCGTATGGGTCCGACGGGTCATGCCCACTCGCGGCCTGATGGGTCACGGTCTCAGGCGGCAGCTCCACGACCAGCGACGCCACCTTCCGCAATTTTTCTCGAAAATCCATGGATGCTAATACTCTCTCGTTGCTTGTTCAGATGCCTACACCGGCGCTTGCCGCCGATGACCCACCCCGGCGCTTCGCGCCACCCCTCCCGCGACGGGAAGGGTTAGTTAAGAACTACTCTTACGGAAGTCGCCTGCGATACCGGCCTGAATGCCCTTCCCGTTGCGGGAAGGGTGGCGCGAAGCGCCGGGGTGGGTAGAAATGGGGACGGGCTTACCCCACCCCAGCCGTCATCTGCTCAAACGGCGCCAGTTCATCCAGCAGCTGCGTCATCGATTCGGTCTGATACACGACACCTTCGATGTCCGACAGCACCTGCTCAGGCGAGCGTGCGCGGATCTGGTCGTTGATCAGGCCGAACGTGTCTTCCAGCAATTCCATCTGGTAGTTCAAATTGGTGAGAATACGGCCGATCTTGCCGACGAACTCATGGCGCTGTTTCAGCACGTCGATGCGCTTCTCCAGAACAGCCTTGGTGTTCGAGTCGGTCTCCTCGTCGCGCAGGCGAGTGAGGTTCTCCATGTCGCCGTTATAGGACGCCTGAACGTCCTTGACGACTTGGGGGACCCATGCGGTCGGAGGGCCGGAAAAGCGCGCGGCGGTGAAATTGTGTGTTTTCGGGCCACTGGACGGACGCTGGCGCTGCGCATTTCCCGAAGGCTGCGAGCGGTCTTCTTGACACTCTTCCCAGATGGAGATGAGATAGTTTCGGAAGTGCAGTTCTTTGAGAGCGAAGATAAGAAACTTTTCCAGCAGAAAGTCGAGCTTGCGCAGCATCTCGCCAAACCACTTTTGATCCGTCTGCGCCTGCGCGTAGATCTGTCCCTGGACCATCTCCAGGTGCGCGAAGCGCGCCTGGGTCTCTTCCTGCAACTGCGGCAGCGTCTCGGCGCGGAACTGCTGGCTGCGCTTGCGGCGCGCCATTTCCTCGCGCTGTGAGAGCCGCCCGCCGTACCACTTTGTGTCGGGAACGAACAACAGATACGCCGCTTCCACGGCTAGGCCGATCAATATCGGCAGCGGAGATGTCGCGGCGAAAGAAATAGCTACCGCGCCGGCGAGGCCGACGAGATTTACGTCTTCCTTCAGCGCCTGTGCAAAACGATTGACCTGAGCCATAACACTATTATACCGGAGCTTATGCCCCGCATCCTCACGCAAGCCACGGAAATTGCGACACAATCGCCGAGAACCGCGCGAGGACGCCTTGATTTTGAAGTTAGAGTTTCCGGAACGCCGCGCAGACTTCTCTGCGCAGCTCGGCGAATTCGGGCATATTCTCCGGCTCATCGCGCCAGGCAAGCCCGCAGTCGGCCAGATTATAAGTGGCCTGGACATAGGCGCCGGGCACGATTTTGCCCTGATCGTCACGGTCGCGGCCGAGCAGCCAGATCGTGTCCGCCACACGCAGGGCCGCGTCCACATCGTGGGTCACGAGGATGAACGTCTTCAGTTCATCCGACGCCGCCATCTCACGGATAAAGCCGATGACACGGTCCACGGCCACCATGTCCAGCCCCGAGAACGGTTCGTCCATCAGCAGAAAATGCTCCGAGCACATGAACTGCTGAGCGATCGCCACACGCTGGCGCTGGCCGCCGGAAAGCTGTGCGGGATACTTATTGCCATGATCCTCCAGGCCGAACCGGGCTAAGATCTCCGTGGCCCGCTTGGCGATCTCCGCGCCGGGCAGCCGGGCCTGTTTGCCAGCGACAACCAGATTCCCGCGCACGGTGCGATGCGCGAACAGGGGATAGTTCTGCGCGATGACGCCCACCATGCCGCGCTGCACGGGAACCTGCTCCTCCTCCACCAGCACCTGTCCAGAGTCGGGCTTGTCCAGGCCGGCGAGGATGCGAAACAAACACGTCTTGCCGACACCCGACGGCCCCAGGAGAGCGACGACCTGTCCCTGCGTCATGCCAGGGCGGTGCAGGTCCTTGATTTCCAAATTGACATTGCGCAGGATCTTGTTGCCGCCCAGGGTCAGCGAGACATCGTCCAGTTTTAAAAGCGTACCGCGATATTCGTAAGCGTGTGGGCTCATCTTATTTTCTCTCCAGGGTCAGATCGGCGTAGGGACAGACGAGGCGGCGCACGAAGCCGATCGCGTAGTCCTGCACTAATCCCATCAGCAGAATGACGATTTGGATGGCGAACACTTCGGGAAGGAGGAAGTGCTTGCTTTCGCCGAGCAGCATCGCGCCGACGCCGCCTTCACTGCGAACAATCCCCTCCACCATCGTGAGCATCATCCAGCCCATCGCCGCATTCTGGCGCAGCACTTCAAACGCCTTGTCGGCCGTTCCCAAAATGACGACTTCCCAGACGACTCGCCACTCGCTCATGCGCAGGGTGCGGGCATGGTCAAAATCCCCTTTGGGAATGGCGGCGATCACGGCCGCCATGGACGTGATATAGAACACGGAGATGCTGAATATCAGCAGGGAAAGCTTGAGCGGATGTCCGCCGCCGAAGATCAGCGTGAAGACAAACGTGAAGCCAACGATGCTGAGAAAGCGTCCTTTGGAAAGCGCGGTGACCAGGGGCCGGAATACGGGAAGCACCGTGCTGTACGCCAGCAGCAGGGAGATGGCGCTCGACCAGAGCAGCGCTTCCACGTTCAGCTTAAAGCTCGTCCCAAGCTCCTGTCCCAGCCCTTGCCCCATCCACAGAGTTTGGAGGGCGTGCAGGGTCTCCATGGGTCTTGGCAGCACCTTAAATGGCGAGGCGCTCCAGAAGATCAAGGCGAGGGCAAATTCGACGATTACGATCAGCCGCATCGTGGCGTTGGACACGAGACGATTGGGCATAAAGGCCGCGAAGGCGTCCCAGCGGCGGGAGCGCTGGCGGGGACCGAGATCGCCGTGGGTGATCTTGCCTTCCCCGGGAGCGCCGGCGAGGATCGGCTCCGGCGCGGTCGGTTTCTGATTTGGATCTGTTTCGTTCATTGTTAAAGAACCTATCACTAAAAACTACGGCGCCGGGTTGCCCCAGCGCCGTTGTTACGAACCTCGTTATCGGTTCGTTCCGATGACGATCTCGACACGCCGGTTTCTCGCCCGGCCCTCCGGGGTCGTATTCGGCGCGATCGGGTTCGAGTCGCCGTGGGCGAAGACACGGACGCGGCCTTCCGGGAAGTTGACCGGAGACTGCGATTCCAGCCACTGCTTCACGGCGAAAGCGCGGGCTTCGGACAGCGGCTTGCTGGTAGCCGGGTTGCCCTGGTTATCCGTGTGACCGTGCACCTCAACCACCGTACCGCTCGCGATCAGCAGGCTGCGCAGCAGTTTCTGAAGCTCCTGCTTCGCCTGCGGCGTGAACGTCGCCTTACCCGCATTGAACTGGATGTTCCAGTTGCGCTTGCCGATAACCGCTGTGATCGCCTTCTTTTTATTGTAGGTTGGCTTCACCGCCGCAATCACGGCCTTGGTCGGCGCGACTTGTTTGGCGACATCGCTCAGATAGGACGTGTCGATGATCGAGTCCGCCGATGGGAACGTCGGAACCAACTCGGGATACTGTGACTTCACCAGATTGCCGAAGTCGGTATATGTCGCGGCGACCAGATTGGACGATCCCGGCACCAGGCCGAAGGCCAGCAGGCTGTCGGCCAGGTTATTGACCGAGGAGCCGCCAAGTTCGACGCTCTCGCCCGTCTTGTCCGTTTCCGTGACGCCCCGGAAGTACTTGGACCAGAATTCCGGTCCGGCGTCCGCCTCATGATAAAGCTCGGCGCTGATCTCCGACCCGCGCTGCAAGGCGGCCGGGCTTGCCTTAATGGCGTCGCCGCCTTCGGCGATCGCCGCGATCATGCCATCGACCGTGGAGCGGTTGGACCGCATCCATTTGTCGATTCCGATCACGACGCACGGCATCTGAGAGCTGTACTCTTTCGTCGAGATAATCGAGACCAATCCCCCCTTCTTTTCGGCGACGGCGACATCGCCCGGCGTCCAAGTAACGACTCCATCGACAGTAATCGTTTTGGTCTCGCCGGTCCGCTTGCCGTTGCGCACGACGGGCCGCGTCTCCGAGTAGCCCGCGATATACTTCTGGGTGGCGTCGATGTAGTCCGAAGCGTTCACCCAGTTCAGCGCGTCCGGATCGTAGGTCTTCTCATCCGGGTTGGTGCGAAGTCCGTTGTCGCCCAGCCACTTCTGCGCGATGTTCCAGTCACCGTCGCGAATGACGCCGGCGACAAAGCCGCCGCGCGAAGCCGATGGATTTGCCTTCCACTCGGCCGGTCCCATAAACTTGTCTTCACCGCGCGAATATCCGGCGGCGTCCACGATCTTCGCCTGGTACTCCGGTCCGATACGGCGCAGAACGGGGTTCAATCCCTGCAAGAAGGCCGCTCCGCCGTCACCCATAATGGTAATGAAGTGGGCGCCCTTGGTCGGCTGCGGGTTGCCCTGGCTCAGTTCGGTCGCGAATGACACGAGCGCCTCTTGGAGCTTGCTATTGTCATCCTGGCGCGACCATTTTAAATTGACGCCGTGCTTGGCCATCAAGCTGCCCTGGGTCGCCTGCGCGCCGCCGTTGGCGAGCAGAATGCCCATCTGCGCGTTCCAAGCGTAGCCAAGAAAACGAACTTCAGGCTTGTTCGCGACACCGAGGCCAGTGCCGGGCGCCACATAATTAGCGGTCTGCGTCGGCGCTGAATTCGGCGCCTCTCCGAGCGTGACTTTCCCAGGAATTACGGTATCTTTCACCGCCGCGCTCGGCGCGATCTTGCTCCATAGGCGCCATACGCCAATGCCCAATCCGATCAGAACGATCAGGATAATCACTTTCCCCAACGGTTTTATTTGCATGCACAATCTCCTCAAATCGCTGGTCCGCCTCTCGGGCGTCCCGCAAAACCTCGGCCGCGCATCGTAATACGTGCTGCGACGCGACACAATAGTGTATCATAGTTTCCCGCGAAGCCGTCTCTCAGCGGCCGGAAAATCATATGCTTACGGAGAATATGACCACTATTTCCATGAAAAGTTGCACCTGGGAGACTTGCGAGGCAAACAAATTCAAAAGCTTTTGTCTACTTGTATGAATGCATACAAGCATCCCCTGGGTATGTTATGGTAGAATGAAGTGTACGCAGCCGGAGACGTTTTGAGGCCCATCGCCCGAAGATGATCGATTCGCAGCGAAAATTTGATTCTTTAATACGACGCCTGGAAGGTTACGCGAAGCACAGCCCGCGTGGCTACTCTTTTGGCGTCGCTTGTCTTGCCGCTCTAGGCTACGCCTACATCTTTGTCATCCTGGCCTTTATGATGGCCGCGATCGGCGCCCTGATCTATTTCGTTTACTGGACTGTCCTGCACCTGCGCCACCCCAGCGCCGGCCCCGCGGACTTCGCCCGGCTCATCCTCCCCGTCCTGCTCGCCACCTTGGCCGTGATCGCTGGGATCGTGCACACGTTCCGCGTAGAAGCGCCCGCTCCCGAGGGACCGGAACTGCGCCGTGAGATCGCTCCGCGACTGTACGCCATGCTGGAGGAAATCTCCGCCGAGCTGAAGGCGCCCCGCTTCGACCGCGTGCTGCTCACGGACGAGTTTAACGCCTCCGTCGTTCAGACGCCGCGCTTTGGCCTGATCGGGCGAAACGAGAACTATCTGATCCTCGGGCTTCCTCTGCTTCAAGCGCTGCCGCCGGATCAGTTCCGCGCCGTCATCGCCCACGAACTCGCACATATTTCCGGCAACCATAGCCGATTTGCAGGATGGATCTACCGGCTGCGCAAAATGTGGTTCCAATTGCTGGAGAACCTCGACGGCAATTGGCTCTTCCTCCCCTTCTTCCTCTGGTACGCGCCCTACTTCTACGCCTACACCTTCGTTCTGGCACGCGCCAACGAATATGAGGCCGACCGGTGCGGCGCCAAGCTCGCCGGAAAAGAAGTGATGGCGGAGGCGCTGGTGCGCACCTCGGTCTCGGGACGGTTTCTGGGCGAGGCGTTCTGGCCCTCGATCTACAAACGCGCCGACCATGAACGGCAGCCATCGGTCCGACCCTACAGCATGATGTTCCGCGACGGCGAGCAGCGAGCGGCGCTCGCTTCGGGAGCGGCCGGCTGGATGCGCCAGGCCTGGGAATCGAAGACAGACACCACCGACACCCACCCCGCCCTGCGCGATCGCCTTGCCGCCCTCGGCTTCCGAGGCGTTGCCGCCGGCCCGCTCGACGGCGCCCGGCCGCCGCTGCCCGCCCCCGAGCCGGTCGCCGAAAGCGCCGCACAGCGTTATCTGGCGGGGGTCGAAGAGCGGTTCGCCAAGGTGCTGGACATTGAGTGGACCAAGGAAGTCGAAAAGTCCTGGATTGAG
>JAOQAA010000348.1 GCA_025963815.1 Capsulimonas sp. | reverse complement strand
ACGATGGCGACCGATTTGCCCATGCGCGCGGTCTGGATCGCAGCGGTGACCGCCGCGCTCGTTCCGCCATAAATGACGACATCATAAGAAAGGGCGGCCGCCGCCTTCGCCGCCGCTTCCACTCCGGCCGGCAGGATCAGACCACCGGCAAGGATGACCGCCTGTCCCAAAAACTCACGTCGCGATTGCATAGTTCACTATTCCCTAAATTGTCGATACGGGTTGGCGCACCAGCGAGAATCAGCCCCGCCGAATTGGAGTATTCAGCAGGGCTGGAAAGTTTTCCTTACGTGATGATTAGAGGGGGCTGAAGGTCATCTGAACGCGAGCATTGCCGTCGAGGGTCATGTTGGAGGTTCCCGCCGCGTCCTTGGCGACCGCCTGGCCCTGGAAGTTGTTCGTATCCGTGGCGGCGACACCCGAGGAAACCTGGGTCGGACGCAGGTATTTGACATGGCCGTCGGTGGCGAGATAGTTGGCGCCGTCGGTGTGGCGCGGGATATTCAGCGCTCCCGCCGCGACTAGCGAAGCGACCGGGGCGCGGTTGCCGATATATCCCGTGGCGTATCCTACCGTTGAGCCGCCGCCGCTCTTGCCGGTAATCGTAGACACGCCGCCGTTGGTCGCTGGCGACATGTACGCAGGAACGCTGGTCCAGTTATTCGTGCCTTCGTCCAGAAGAGTGTAGTTCATGCCCGCCCCATTGACGATGCCGGGAGTGGAGCCGGTGACCTCAATCAGCATGACCGTACTGGCCGGAGCGGCGAGAGCGGACATGTTTGTATTCACCGATCCGCCTGACGGAGCCATGGTTCCCAGCGCGTTGTTGATGGCGTAGGAGATCGGGTAGGTATTAGCGACCGTGGCATTGGCCGAGTCGTCCGGGCACTTGAAGACGCCGACACTCTTGACGTACGGATAGGTGACGCCGGCCCAGCCCTGGATCGACGACCCAAAACGCCCCGGCATGAAGCTCTCATCATTGTCTTGCGTGTATTGCATCAGTCCCAGGCCGAGCTGCCTCAAGTTGGATGCGCAGGAGATCTGACGCGCTTTCTCGCGGGCCTTGGCGAAAACCGGGAACAAGATCGCAGCAAGAATAGCAATAATAGCGATAACAACGAGCAGTTCAATCAAAGTGAAACCTGAGCGTCGTGCGGAAAGTAACGGATAGTTTTTCATTGGATGATCCTTTAGGTCAATACAGACGAAGAAGTGCGAACGATGTGCGGCGGCTCGCACTGAAAAATGCTCCAAATGATATTTTAGAACACAACGACGTGTTCATTTGGGGCCTTACTGCATCCATTCTATCAGTAGAACAGGACAATGTCAAGAGATATGGAGCATTATTCTTGTAAATAATAAAGGGAATTCATTGAAAATGGGGAAGCATATCAAAAATCTGTCCCAAATGATTAATTTGGGACAGATTAGGATATCTAGGAAACGCCAGGAGCGGAACTGCTCTGGCGTACGACCAGCTGTGCGGGGAGTTCGACGGACTTTTTGGGGCCGGCTGGGTTTTGGAGACGCTGCAGCAGAACTTCCACGGCTTTCTTGCCGATTTCTTCATAAGGCTGCGCGACGGTGGTTAATCCGACGCCGTTTGGAAGGATCGGCACGATGTCGTCGAACCCTGTCAGCGCCACGTCGCCAGGGACGGAGAGGCCCATGCTTTCGAGACGCTGCATCAGAAAGATAGCCGTGTAATCGTTGAAGACGGCTGCTGCGGTCGGCCGCTTTCCTGTCGGCAACTGGAAGACCGCATCGACCGACACCCAGTCCTGCTCCTTGTCCCGTGAAGGGATCGAAAGAACGATCTCGTCGAGATCGGCGTCGCGCACGGCGTCGATGTATCCTTGAGTGCGCTCCTGAACCGCGCGGATGGGCTCATTCTTCGTGACATAGGCGATCCGCCGGTGCCCCTGGGCGATCAAATGCGCGATTGCGGAGTACATGGATTGATGATTGTCTACGCCGACGAAATCCGTGTCCGCCGAATCGATCTTCCGATCGATCGTGACCAGAGGGATCGTGACGGCGACTTCCTCCACCAGCGCGCGGTTGCTTCGATAGGCGTAGGGATAGAAAACGGCGCCGCCAAAGCCGCGCTTGAGCAAGTATCGCAGCTGCTCGGCCTCGCGCGCGGCGTTCTCTTCCTCGGAAGCGACCGCGCCCAGATCGACAAAGACAGCATGGTAGCCGGCGTCGGCGAGCGCCTGGTTCATGCCCCAAAAGATACGCTGCTGGGACGTAAACGCCCGCTCCATCTGTCCGCCGCCGTGCCACATCAGCAGGGCGATGAAGCTTGACGACGTATAGGAAGCGACGGGGCCGCGGACAAGCGCTTCCGGCGGATCGACTTCCGCAGGGCCGACAATCGGGCGGCAGTGCGGGCGGCGAATCACCAGGCCGCTTTGGACCAATTGGTTGATCGCCGTACGGATCACACGCCGGTCCACGCCGAGGTCTTCGGCGAGCACACGCTCCGTCGGAAGCCAGTCGCCCGCCTTGTAGTTACCCGATTGGATCTGATCGCGCAGAACGCTCGCCACGGAGTTTGTGGGATGCTTCGCGGAAGGCGCCAGCGTTCGTGGTTCTGGTGGTGTCGTCATCTCTTGCATTATACACCATCGCCAGCGATCATGGATGGGGCGCGGCCTTTTGGGGCATGATGGAGTATCAGTGGCCCGTCTGGCTCAATGCGTTCACTTCGCCTTCGGCGCGTCCAAGCGCTCAACACCATCCAGGGCGGCCAGGGCGAGAATACGCGGCTTGACAATGCTGGTCCACACTTGATAACCGTCCGCATTAAAATGCAGGCCATCCGATCGAAGCAGCTTGGGCGGCGGCTGACCGTCGGGCGTCAGCAGCTGCGGATGCGCATTGATAAAGTTCAGCTTCAGGGTCTTGGAGTTGTTTTTGATCGCGTAATCTTCGATGAGGTGATTCGTTTCCAGGATTTCGGATTCCAGTTTCCAGCGCGCGACGGTCGGATTGATCGAGAGGTAGATGATCCTCGTGTCCGGCAGGGCCTCGTGGACCTTGGCGACAAAGTCTTTGTAGTCCTGGAAGACCTGCTGAGGAGTTTTGGAGTTGCTGGCGACATCGTTCGTGCCCGCGCCCAGAACGATCGTTTTTGGCTTGTAGGGAATGACGATCCGATCGGCGTAGCGCGTGCTATCCTGAATGAACGAGCCGCCAAACCCGCGATTGATCACCGGGATCTCCGGAAAATCCTTCGCCAACGTGTCCCAAAGGCGAATGCTGGAGCTGCCGATAAACAGCACCGCGCCGGTGGGCGGCATCTGCTTTTGATCGGCTTTTGCAAACGCATTGATCTCCGAAGCAAAGGGAGCATTCCCCGGCACGGGGGCTAACGCCGGCGCTACGGGCGCCGCCATGGCGGGACGGACGGCGTCCGGTCCCAGCGTTACTCCTCCGGCGATTACGACGCTGGCGGCGAACGCGAAGGCAAACAAGCGATGAGGCGCTGCTTTGCGTTTTGTCATAAGCTTCTCCTGATTACGTGCAGTCGTAAAATTCCCGTTTGTCGTGATTATTTCGCATTGGCGGTGCGCAGATGCTGAACGCCGTCCATTTCGGCCAAAGCCATAATGCGCGGCTTGATCATTGCGGTCCACACTTTATACCCTGCGGCGTTGAAATGCAGGCCGTCGGAGCGGAGCAGGCTGGGCTGCGGCTT
>JAOQAA010000344.1 GCA_025963815.1 Capsulimonas sp. | reverse complement strand
CGGCATCGCGGCGGCGCGCGGCAAGTATGTCTTGATGGGCGACGCCGACGACAGTTATGACTTCTTAGAGATCCCGAAGTTCTACTCCAAGCTCGCCGAGGGATACGATCTGGTCCAGGGCTGCCGCCTGCCTTCGGGCGGAGGAACAGTCGCGCCGGGCGCCATGCCGTTTCTGCACCGCTGGCTCGGCAATCCAATGTTTTCGTTTCTGACCCGGACCTGGTTCCACGCGCCGATCCACGACGTCTACTGCGGCATGCGCGGCTTTACCAAGGCGCACTATGAGAGCCTGAACCAGCGCTGCACCGGGATGGAATTCGCGACGGAGATGATCATCAAATCGAGCCTTGGCGCGACAAACATCGCGGAGGTCCCGATTACCCTGCACCCGGACGGGCGCAAGGCGCACGCGCCGCATCTGCGCACGTTCCGCGACGGCTGGCGGACTCTGCGCTTCTTCCTGCTCTATAGCCCGCGCTGGCTGTTTTTGATTCCTGGGCTATTTCTCATCGCCGCCGGACTGCTCGGATACGTGGTGGCGATGCCCGCCATGCATCTCTTTGGCGTCACCTTCGATATTCACACATTGATGTTCGCGAGCCTCTTTTTGCTCTGCGGATACCAATCCGTGCTGTTCGCCGTGTTTTCGAAAACATTCGCCGTCAGCGAGCAGCTTTTGCCCGACGATCCGCGCCTGGATCGGTTTCATCAAACCGTCACGCTGGAGCGCGGCCTGATCGTTGGCGCCGCCGCGCTGGTCACCGGTATCGCGCTTCTGGGCTGCGCCGTACTGCAATGGGCTCGGATCGACTTCCAGCACCTCAATTACCCACACACGATGCGCTGGGTCATTCCCGGCGCCACGCTCACCGCGCTGGGACACCAGACGATTCTCGGCAGCTTCCTGATGAGCCTGATTCGGCTAAAGCGGCGTTAGGATTTTCTTATGGCAACCGTGAAAATTGAAGACCCACAGATCGACCCAGCGCGCGCCGACCTTGTGTTCGACGCCGTTGCGGACGACTACGACGCAGCGCTGGCGCAGGGAATCGCGGTTTCGGGGGAAGACAAAAACTTCTTTGCGCGGGGACGCGTGGAATGGCTTGGGAGATGCCTGTCCGACCTCGGGGCTTCGACGGGAACGGTCATCGATTACGGCTGCGGGACGGGATCGGCGACACCCTTCTTACAGGAGATCCTTGGACCGTCACGGGTCATCGGGCTGGATGTCTCGCACAAATCGCTTCAAGTGGCGAGCGCTGAGTACGGACAGTCGGGAGCGTCATTCTTTCACTGCGACGAATACGAACCCACGGGCGAAGCGGATGTCGTCTACTGCAACGGCACCTTTCACCATGTTCCTCCAGCGGAGCGCGCGCAGGTGATGGCTTATATCTTTCGCTGCCTCAAGCCCGGCGGGATCTTTGCATTGTGGGAGAACAACCCCTGGAACCTCGGCACGCAATATGTCATGCTGCGCTGTCCGTTTGACAAGGGCGTCGTCAAAGTCTCCCCGCCGGCCGCGCGCCGTCTGGCGCAAGGTCAGGGCTTTGAAGTCGTCCGGCAAGACTTTTACTTCATCTTTCCGCGCTTTCTCTCATCGCTGCGCCCGCTGGAGCCGTCATTGGTCCAGCTCCCACTGGGCACTCAGTATCAGCTCCTCTGCCGCAAACCCCAAGCGTGATTTTTGCGAAACGACCTCTCAAGGCCGATCGTCCATACCCTCGCCCGGAATGACTCCGGCGGCGAGCAGCTGGCACTCCAGCGGCGACAGGCTGAAGCCCACGGGACCGGCGGCATTGATCAGCAACTGGTCGACTTCCTGCCCGATCGCGATCCGGCACAGATCGCGCGCGTCCAGTGTGGCGCAGACGACCTTGCGCGGGGCGGGAAAGAACTCATCCAGCGCTTCGACGTCCGAAAAGCCGAGCAGCGACGGCCAGCCCTCACAGACCCGAATCAAATAGTTCAGGTCCGAGAGGCGGGGATTGTGCGAAGTCGACGGCTCACGACGCAGCGGCACGAGCAGCTTGGACTCCAAAAACACCTGATAGAACAGGCGCTTGTCGCCGGTGCGGTCCCCGTCCATGAGCGCGGCGGCGAGACGGCTGGCCGGCGGCGGCAAAGGCGGCGGGGCCTCCGGCGCGATGACCGCGACTGCCTCCCGCGACTGCGGGCGTTTCATCGATTTCCAGTTAGCCATAATTAATGAGAAAGAAATCAAAGCGAGCGTTAAGATACTCACAGTGTAACATAAAAACGCGCCGACATCCAGTCGCGAAGCAATTTTACCACGTCCGGCTCGACTTACAACAGCCCAACAGACACCAAGGATCGTCGCGGCGCTGCTGACGTTTTTTTCCGATGTGTGATATTGGCGCAGGTGACCGCTGCCCATCGATCACAGCGCCCAGATTGAGGTGACGTTTTATTTGCATCGCGGCGTCTCGGTCATGCAAGAGTTATTTTATGTCATTATTGATAATGTGCTAATATAGAGATTACACAATATCTTATATGGAGTCATCTACTGTGCATAAGCCAACACAAGACAACAAATGGACGGCGCCCCGCATTAAGGACGCTGAGAAGTTAATTCAACAAGCGAGCGAGCAAGAGACGCTGCTTAAAGGGGTAGAAGAGGCCCTCTATTCCCCATCCGAAGAGGGTAACAAGTTACTAACACGCTTGGGCGAGCATCTGAAAGCGCTTCAAAGAACCTTAGCTGTTTACCGATATACATGTCATCTGGAACAAGAGGAAATATCTATCTTGCAGTTAGGGCGCTTGCCAAGGCGTGAAGGGCCGCAATTCGATAAGGAGGCGGCTGAACGCGGTTATCAAATCATCGCGCCACACTTAGGTTTATCCAGTCTTACTCCAGATACACAAGTCCGATGTTTGTCTTATCTTATCGTACATATGGATGAAATCATCGATATACCCCCGGGCCTCGCATTAAGGATCATTCCCGTAACATATATGGGCGGTCCCTATCCCTCCATAGGAATATACAGCGAATACGATACTGATTTGACAACGCAAATCAGTGACATTGTTACATCGTATGAGCGTCTTGTAGAGAATTACGTCCACAAAATATCGCTAGAACGATTGATGGAGCTTTCGGCTGACGAAACGATAACGTGGCGTGAAATCCTTGATCAATTTGGGGATTAGGCTGTGACAATATTTAACCTCCATAATGATATTTTATGGAGCGATGCGCCAATACCCCGAGTGAGTCAGTTTTATTACTTCCACGGGGCAGATCAATCCAGTGTAGTATAAAAAAGCAGCGACATCCAGTCGCGCAACTATTTCGCCGCTCCCGTGTCCTACTCAACAACAGAGAAGCTTAAGGATACATGAAATGATGGAAACCAGCGCCGCCCAATCGACCAATGAAATCTCCCGACCGCCGCGCCCAGCGCGATTCACCACACGGGCGCAGGCGACGCGCGTTATTTGCGCGCTCGTGACGGCCGGCGCGTTTTTCTTCGTCCTCTGGCTGGGCATGCGCGACCTAAAGGACTTGCATGCGCTCCATTCGCAGGGCCGATCCATGGGTGCGCTGATTACCAATAAAACCGTCCATTACGGCAAAACCACGTCTTACCGGATGAACTATGAGTTTTATGTCAACCAGACGCTAGTGCAGGATCACAGCACGTTTACTTATCAGACCTGGAGCTTCGCAGTCGTCGGAGGGAAGCTTCTGATCACATATCTGCCGTCCAGCCCACACACCTACCGGCTGGGCGCGATCACCGACGAACGGATTGCGCGGCAAGGCAAGGCGTGGTTCTGGGGCTGCCTGGCGACCCTTTGCATCGTCGGCCTCTTTGCCGGCGCGGTGGAGTGGACGTTTCAGGAGCAGCTGGCGCTGATGCGCGACGGCGTCGCGGTATACGGAACGGTAATGGGTCGTGAGACAGTCCCGAGTGAAGATCCGCGCTACAAAAATTCCATGCCGCTTTGTTATGTCTCTTATACCATTCCCGTCGGTCCGCCGGGACGCATTTATAAAGTCCAGACAACCTGGTCCGCGCTTTACGACCTCGATATCACCCAGCGACTGCCCGTGCTTTGCGATCCCCAGCGCCCCTGGCGCAACCGCCCGCTCTTTCTGCTCACGGGCGTGCGCGTTTAATCTATTCTCACCTGTATTTCCAGCAGCCCGGCCAGCACGATGGTTTGGAAGGGGTCGAGGATCGCGCCGCGCCACTCCCGAACACCGATCACGAGCTCATCAATGGTGGACCCACGGAAATCCGTGTTGACGCAGATGGCCTCGGTGAAACGGGCTTTGGTCAGGTCGCAGTTGTGGAAGATGACCCCGGTCAGGTCGGCGCCGTAGAAATCCGCCTCGCGAAGATTGCAGCCTTCGAAGTGAGCGCCCTTGAACCGCGTCTGCTGAAACAGGCTGAAGGATGCGCTGCAATCGTCCCAGCGCAAATCCCGAAAGTACGCCTCGTTCGCGCAAAAGCCGATCATGCGGCAGCCGGCCATCTCCAGGCGCTGCCCGCCGCCATCGCTCCAATCCGCGCCCGAAAGATCGCACTCCTGAAACCGCGCGTCGCTCACCTGGATCTTCCGCAGCGCCGCTCCGCTGAAGTTCACTCGCTGGATCAAGCAGCGAGAGATTTCCAGATTCTCGGCTTCCTGCTCTGAAAGATCGCCGTCGGTCAGATGCAGCGTTTCGTAGACGCGCTCCGATTCTAAGACGCCGCCGGGCAGGTCGCCGCCGGCATAATTCTGGGGCAGCTTGGGCTTTTTGATAGTTTGCTGGGTCATTGGGTTAAGGCTCGATGGAACTCCGGTATAATGAGAAGCATACCCGATGTTCTTAATCGGACGCCTGCACGGCGCGAAACCAATCGCGCGAGAGGAGAGATGGATGTTTCTGCGCCTTCTCGATCATGTCCACCAATACTCGCAGCCGATAGACCTCTCCCTCTCCGGCATGCTCATCGGCGCGCTCATGGTTCTCGTGGTTGCCGGTCTGACCATCGCCGCCGCCAATGCGCTGGCCCGCAAATCTCCCGCCGCCCCCGCCGAGGGCAATGTGTCCGAAGAAACGCGCGACGACACATGGCCGCCGGCGCCGAAGCGATAAATCCCCTTAAACAGCCGGCGCCGCCGCGGCGGGACGAACGGCGATTGTGTACCGGTCATCGGCTGTTTCCGTCCCGGCCGCCTCCATGGCCGCCTTGACCTGATCCTCGGTCAGTCCCCCGCGCTTCGCGATCTCCCGAAACCGCTGGGCCGTCGAAGGATGCGTCAGCCAGTACTTGTCCCACTTCCCCCACTCCATCGGCATTCGGTTAAGTCGAGTGATCTTCCCCAATCCCGTCATGCATGCCACCGGATCGCCGGTCAGCGCCAGCGCGCCGGCGTCGGCCACACGCTCGAAAGCGCGCCCGATCATCGTCTGCCCAAACAGGCTCAGTAGAAGCGTTGCGGATTGAATGACGCCCAGCCACGCCGCCGGGACATGGTGCAGCGCGGCCCAAAACGCGGCCCCGATCGAAAGACCCGCAGAGGCGAGATAGGTCGCTCCCAGGATCATGGGATGCTTATATTTCTGGTGCGTCATTTGATGCGCCATTATGGCGTCCACCTCGCGCTTGCTGAGCGAATCGAGCAGATATTTCGTCAGCAGGACACGATTTCCTTTCGTCGCAAAGGCGTTGGCGAAGCTCCCGGCGGCGCCCGGCAGCACGATCACACTGGCGGGAGGCAATCCTGACGCCGACGAAAGCCGCTGCGCCTTATCGAACAGCTCGCCGCCAGTCACGCGCAGTACGGTTCGCTTGCCGAGCAGGCCCACCCCTCGGCTCGCCGCGTATCCCACCGTCGCCCACGCGGCGGCGATTACGGGGCTTTCCAGCAGATACGAAGCGGCGACCGAGTAGAACACCAGCGGCAAAATCATCGCCAGCGCGATCAGAGAATCCTTGACGATGTTTTCCCCTCCAAGCTGTTTGTCCCATACGCGCTGGAAGACCGGCTGTGCGAGAAGCGTGCACGCGACGCTGGTCAGCGCCGGCAGGTAATACGCAAGAAACGGAAGTGGTAAGAAGCGCAGGGCGCCATCCCAAAAGAACTCAAGGACCGAACGCAGCCCCAGGCCGTAGTCCAGCGGCAGCCAGAGAAGCCACACAACGACGATCATTTGCTGCAGGAACCGATTGAACCCAAACAGCACGGTCGCCGAATCTACCTCGCCCGCCGCGATGACCCGCAGCGCCCGGACGCGCATCCAGAGAGTCACGACCACCGGCAGAAGCAGCACCAGCATGAGCGGCGCGGCGACGCCGATCAAATCCGCCGGCGTATAGCCCATCCGTACAGTCAAAGAGGGCTGTTTTCGTGGATGAACTTTCCAAAGCCGCGCCAACTCCGGTCCCGGCTGGGGAAACTCAAAGTAGGTCTGACGATAGTAGACATTGCCGCTGCGCATCCGCTGGGGATAACGGTCGGAGGAAGTAAATCTCGGCGCATTGCGAGGCGAGACCTCGACAATCAAATAGGGAATGTGCGCCACGCGCATCAGGGGGCGCAGTGGGTCGGGATTGATCGCGCCCTGAGCCCAAAGTCCCTTGCGCCGCAGCCAATCGTTCGAACGCCGCGTGACGCTCCAGCTGCGAGACATCTGGCGGCCGGTCCAGCCGCCGAGCGGCCGCAGCGATCCGCCGATCGATTGCGCCAGCGCCCGGTCGACCGCCGCTGCGGAGCTTGCGGCGATCAGCGCATCGCCTCCCTCGCGATCCAGCATCACCAGCGCGCCGCCCTGCCGATCCACCACCACGCGCAGGGTGATCTCGAACGTGCGCGAAGTTCTCATCTCCAGCAGCCCGCCGCCGCTCTGCCCCCAAACCAAGTGCGCCGCGAACAGCAAAGACAGGACAACACAGACGACCCCAGGAAGCAGACGTTTCATGTCGGCTATTACTAGCAAGCAGGCTATAAATCCTGCATGCGCGCACAGGATTTGCGTTTCGGGTCAGCACACGAAAAGACTCTGTGATAATCCGCGAGCGATCTGGTACAATTGCAAGTCATTCCAAA
>JAOQAA010000320.1 GCA_025963815.1 Capsulimonas sp. | reverse complement strand
GTGAGAAAGACTATCTTGATCCCCAGGGCGATCGCGATATTCTGAACCAGGATGGCGTGTGTTTGGCGGCTCAGTCGCAGGAAGAAGGGAAGCTTGCGGAGATCATCCCGCATCAGCGCGACATCCGCCGTTTCCAGGGCCGTATCCGTTCCCGCGGCGCCCATCGCCACGCCGATGGTGGCCTGGGCGAGCGCGGGCGCGTCATTGATCCCGTCGCCCACCATTCCCACGGAGCCGTATTTCTGAATTAACTCGCGGATGGCCGATTGCTTGTCTTCGGGAAGCATTCCCCCGCGCACATCGGTGATGCCCACGGCGCGCGCGATGGCGTCGGCGGTGGTCTGATTGTCGCCTGTCAGAAGGATCGTGGTCACTCCCAGGGACCGCAATTGCCGCACCGCCTCCGCGCTGGTATCGCGCAGTGTGTCGGCCACTCCAAAAACCGCCAGCGCTTTGCCATCGGCCATCAGCGCCACGGCGGTCTTGCCGTCGCGCTCCATCCGCTCCAGCGCCTCCGTCACGAATGGGTCGCGAACGCCATTTGCTTCCGCGAGACGCTGGTTCCCAAGATAATATGTTTTCCCCTGAATGTCGCCGCGGACACCGCGCCCTGGAAGCGCCTCGAATTCCGTGACGGCGAGTAGCTCTTGCGTGGGAGCTTTGTTCGACGATGTCCAGAAGGCGACAATGGCGGCGGCGATGGGGTGTTCGGAATGGGAGTCCAGGCTGGCGGCCAAGTGAAGCGCGGTCTCAGGATCGGCTCCGTTCAAAGGCGATACATCCGTCACGGTCGGTTTGCCGTGCGTGAGCGTGCCTGTCTTATCCAGCGCCACGGCGCGCAGCAGGCGCCCTTGCTCCAAATAAGCGCCGCCTTTGATGAGAACGCCTTGCTTCGCCGCCGCCGCCAGCCCGCTGACGATCGTCACGGGCGTAGAAATCACCAGCGCACAGGGACAGGCGATCACCAGAAGCACCAGTGCGCGATAGAGCCAGACGGAGAACGATGCGTGCCAGATCAAAGTAGGAGCGATCGCGACCAGAAGCGCCAGCACGACCACGCCTGGCGTATAATAGCGCGCGAAACGCTCGACGTAACTTTGGGTCGGGGCGCGCTCGCCTTGCGCTTCCTGCACCGCCCGCACGATCCGATCCAGCGTGGTGTTTCCACGGTTGGCGGTGATGCGGAAAACGAACGATCCACGCTCATTCACCGAGCCAGCGAAGACACCGTCGCCGACGCGCTTTTCCACGGGGACGCTTTCGCCGGTGATCGGCGCCTGATTGACGCTGGAGTATCCTTCGGTGACATCCCCATCCAGAGGGATCCGTTCGCCCGGGCGCACGCGCGCCAATTGGCCGACGCGCGCGAGGCTTGCGTCCACTTCCGACCACCGCCCCGCCTCGTCCTGGATGGTCACCGTTTCGGGAGCAAGCTCCATCAGAGAGCGGATCGCGCCTCGGGCGCGATCCAGCGATTGCGCCTCGATCCTTTCCGCCAAAGCAAAGAGAAATGTGACCATGGCGGCCTCGGGCCATTGTCCAATCGCCATGGCGCCCAGGATGGCGACGGTCATCAGAAAGTTGATGTTTAACGTCAAGGTCCGCACCGACGCCCATCCCTTGCGCAGCGTCTCTCGCCCGCCAAGCAAGAGCGAAAGCACGGCGACGCCAATCACCCACGGCGAGCGCTCCGCGTTTCCCGCCCAGACCATCGCTTCGGCTCCCAGAGCCAGCAAGCCCGACAGCCCGAGCAGCAGCCGCTCCCGTCCTTCCGATGGGTTAGCTTCCGGATGTGTGTGCGAAACTCCGTCGGCGCGCGGGGTCGCCCCCATGCCGATGGCGTTTAACGCCGTAACGATGCTTTGTTCATCGTCGATCGTGTGGGAGACAGTGAGTTCTCTCTCGATCAAATTGAATTTGAGCTGCTCCACGCCCTTCATCGGCGTCAGGCGGTTTCGAATAATCTGCTCTTCAGTAGGGCAGCACAGATTGTCGATATAGTATCGAGATTGCTTCAAAGTATTTACCTTAGCATGGAACGGCGCGAAACGTTCGATGGCGATGGAAGTATTATGCCTCCGTGAGCTTCCCTTGTCAATATTTAGAATCAAAGGGTTGACAGTTCATCGCTTCTCAGTTATAATCAGTTCGACAATACTAGAAATATTAATATTATGTCGATCACACTGCAAATGAACCAGTTAGATATCACCGCGATGTTCAAGGCGCTCGGCGACCCGACCCGACTGCGCATTTTTGAGTTCCTTCGCGCCTGCGGCGCTCCCGTGGCGGTGGAGGAATCTGGGGACGTGCGTCCGCTCGTCGGGCCGACCGTCGGGGATATCTGCTGCCATGTCACGGGCAATGAGCGCGTGACGTCTTCCATCAGTTTCCATTTGAAAGAGCTGCGACTCGCAGGGCTGATCACGATGGAGCGGCGCGGCAAAAATATGATCTGCAGCGTCAATCCAGAAGCCATCGTCCTGCTGGCCCAGTACTTTGGGACGACGCCCAGCGTGGGCAATTCCGACTGCTGCTGATGGAGACGATCCCAGCAGCTTCAAAATGCGCTTCGCGCAAAAACAGTTCGATATTTCGTGTAATATATTTGAAAGAAGAAATCCTATGACTGATATCATCACATTGACGGGTCGAGAAGACGTTCGTGAGATCGTTCGCCAGAAGTACGGCGAGGCGGCGCTGACAGTGCTGAATGGTCAGGGCGCGGCGTGCTGCGGCGGAAACGCCGGCGGCGGCGCGTCGGACTCTTGCTGCGGCGGCGAGGCGATTACCGGCAATCTGTACGACCGGACCGAAGCGGGCCAGATCCCGGAGGCGGCGCTGCTGGCGTCGCTGGGCTGCGGGAATCCGACGGCCCTCGCGCAGCTGGCCGAAGGCGAGATCGTATTAGACCTTGGCAGCGGCGGCGGGATCGATGTTCTGCTGTCCGCGCGGCGTGTTGGGCCGAGCGGCTTTGCCTACGGCCTCGACATGACTGATGAGATGCTGGCGCTGGCCGAGAAGAACAAGGCGGAAGCCGGCGCGAAGAACGTGGCGTTCGTGAAGGGGCATATCGAGAGCATTCCCCTTCCCGATTCCAGTGTCCATGTGATTATCTCCAACTGCGTGATCAACCTTTCGGCCGACAAAGACCAAGTACTCCGTGAAGCGTTCCGGGTGCTGAAGCCCGGCGGACGCTTTGCGGTGTCTGATGTCGTGGTTGAAGGCGATCTGCCCGACGCCGTGCGCGGCGACATGGAATCCTACGTCGGCTGCGTCGCCGGCGCGCTCGAAGTCAATGATTATCTGGCGCGGCTGGAGAAAGCGGGATTTGTCGACGCAAGCATTGAGCCGACACGCCGCTACCTATTCAGTGATCTGGAAGGAACGGCGTGCAGCGCCGAGAACATCGCCACCCTCCCTGCGGAGCAAAAGGCCGCGCTGGACGGCAAGGTGATGGGCGCGTTCATCCGCGCGTCGAAACCCGATACGTCTTCGTGCTGCGGCCCAAGCTGCTGCGTCGGCGATTAACGAAGAAACTCCACAGGAAGCCAAAGCCACGGAATGGTCAAATATCGTATGGGGAACCGCTATGCGGCGGAATTTATCGGGACGTTCGGGATCGTTTTCGCTCCGGTCGCGCTGTCCGCGTCCGGTCATGTCCCAGGAGGCGACGCAAGTCTGGCGGCGGCGGCGTGGGTCTCGGGGCTCGCGGTGCTGGCGATGATCTACGCGCTCGGCCATATCTCGGCGGCGCATTTCAACCCCGCCGTAACCCTGGCGTTCGCTTCGGCGGGGCGGTTCCCCTGGCGATATGTCGCCCCCTATTTGCTCGCGGAGTTCGGGGGTGGGATCGCCGCGGCGGCGCTGGCGGCGCTGCTCTTTGGCCCGGGCCACGGCGTCCACGTTCCGGCGATGGGAACGCCCTTGCGGGCGGTGGGAGTAGAAGCCGTCCTCACCTTCTTCCTGATGCTGGTCATCATCGCGGTCGCCACGGACAAACGGGTGAACGGCGCCGCGCCGGGCCTGGCGATCGGCCTGACCGTCGTGTTCGATGTGTGGATCGGCGGACCGCTGACGGGCGGCTCGATGAACCCGGCCCGCTCCCTCGGCCCGGCGCTCTTTTCCCACGGGCCGGCTCTTACGCACTACTGGGTTTACATCGTCGGCCCCGTTGCCGGGGCCATGATCGCCGCGCGGCTCTACGAGGCCATACGCGGGGGCGAGCAGCATGCACAGGGCGCCCCCAACGACCTGTACGCAGCGCTGGCCGAGATCAAAGAGCAGGACGGCATAGACTCGGGATACACAGCTAAGCACACGATCATTGGCGAATAAGGGACAGAGTTATGGCAAAACGACTGGCGATATTTTCGGACATTCACGCAAACCTTCCCGCAATGGAAGTCGCCGCCGAGCACATTCGAAACGGCGATTACGACGGCGTCTATTGCCTGGGTGATATCGGCGGTTACGCGGCGCAGCCCAACGAAGTTCAGGATTTGATTCAATCCATGGGCTGCCCGACCATCATGGGGAATTACGACGAGGGCGTCGGCTTCGAGAACGAGACTTGCGGCTGCAACTACGTCAAACCGTTCGATATCCAGATGAGCGACGTGTCGTTCTTCTGGACCCGTGAGCATACGAGCGCCGAGCACAAGTCCTGGCTCCGCGAACTGCCGCGACAACTGCGTCTCAAAGTGGAAGATTTGGACGTGCTGCTCTGTCACGGCTCTCCGTCCTCGACGACGGAGTATCTTTTCGAGACCCGTTCAGATTCCTATTTGAGCAAGTTCACCGTTGGGGGGCGCGACGACGCGCAAGCCAACGTAATCGTCTTTGGCCACACCCATGTCCCGTTCCACCGCGAGCTTAGCGGCGTCCATTTCGTCAATACCGGCAGCGTCGGTCGTCCAAAAGATGGAGATCCACGCGCGGGCTACTGCGTTCTGACCGTTGACGGCGATCAAGTGAGTGTCGAGCAGATCCGCCTGAAGTACAACGTGGAATTGGCGTGCTCCCATTTGATCGCGGCGGGCCTGCCTCAGTACTTCGCGGATTATCTCCGCGCAGCGGGAGATGTTACGCCGCCCGACGAAGCCTGACAGTTCCTCACAAGATCAAATAATAACAAAAGACGGCGCGCTTGGCGACTGAAGTCGTCGTGGATACCGGCCAGAGATCATTATAAACGCAGCAGGCAATCATGGAATAATAACCTCGTAACGGTAACAGATTTTCTCCTTGGCGAATGCAGCGAGAAGACGTAAATGAGCTTCACACGACGCTCGCCTGCTGGAGAAACAAGAACTCCAAACCGATAATTTATGGAGAAGAGACACGACAAGCGAATCTTGGCGGACGGCTCCCACGATCCCAATCAGTATTGAGAACTTTGCCCGCTCACCGGGCGTATGCTTGCAGGTCATGAAAACAATCGCAGATATCGCCGTCATGGTCACCCCACCTCCCCGGCCATTTTATCGGGTGCGCAGAAAGAGGCGCCCGCATATGGATCAAACAGCGCGCGCAGCAGCCATCGTCGCCTCCTCCAGCGTCGCCATCATCAGCTGCGATCTCCAGCGCGGCATCGCCAGCTGGAACGCCGCGGCGGAGCAGCTCTACGGCTACAGCGCCCAGGAGATGATCGGGCGGTCCCACGCCATTCTGATCCCGCCGGGCTCCGACGAAGTCCACGGCGACCTGGCGAGCGAGGTCATCGCGCGCGGAGGCATTGAAGCCCTGGAAGTGGAGCGTGTGCGCAAAAACGGCGAGCGCTTCTACGTCTCACTGAATCTGTCCGTTATTTATGACGACGACGGAAAGCCTACCGGGATCTGCGCGGTCTGCCGTGACATCACCGAAAAAAGGCGCGCCAAGGAAGCGCTCGCGGAAAGCGAGGAGCGTCTGAAAAGCCTCAGCGACGCCTCGTTTGAAGGCATCGCCGTCAGCCGAAAGGGGCTAATCGTGGACGCCAACGCCGCGTTTGTCACCCTCTTTGGTTATGACAGCCTGCATGAAATCATTGGCAAAAGCGCCATCGACTTCGCCGCGCCCGAATGCGGGGCGCTGGTCGCGCAAAAAAATGGGAACGGAGAAGAAGGCGCCTATGAGGCGCTTTGTCAGCGTAAGGACGGATCGACATTCTGCGCCGAGCTGCGTGGACGCCAGATCCCATGGCGCGGCGAGTTGGCCCGTGTGACTGCGGTCCAGGATATCACCATTCGCAAGGAAACCGAGAATGCGCTGCGGCGGAGCGAAGCCAAGCTGATCGAGGCGCAGCGCGTCGCGAAAATGGGGAGCTGGGATTATGATCTTGCGACCGGCGATATTACGTGGTCCAGCGAAATGTTCCGCCTGATGGGCGTCGACCCCGCGCAGGGAGAACCTGATTACCCGGGCATGCTCGCACATTACCACCCAGAAGACGCCATCAAGCTGGACGCGCTGTCGACCCAGGCGATCGTGCAGGGAATTGTGTTCGCCGTCGATCTCCGGCTGGCGCCCGCGCAAGGCCCTCTGGAATGGCGCCACGCCGCCGGCGCCGCCATCGCGGGTCCAGACGGAAAGATCGTTCGACTGACGGGCACGGTGACGGATGTCACCGAACGGATGCTCTCGGAGGAGCGCTCCCGCGTGCTGTTCGAGAATTCCTGCGACGGCCATCTGTTCTGGGACAAATCGGGGCTGATCGACTGCAACGAGGCTGCGGTCGCCATGTTTCGCTGCGCGGACAAGGCAGAAATGCTTTCTTCTCATCCTGCGCTGATGTCTCCGGAGTTCCAGCCGGACGGACGCCGCTCGGCGGAGAAAAGGATCGAAATCGACCAAATCGCCTGGGCGAGCAAGCGCCATCGCTTCGAATGGACACACAAACGACGAAACGGCGAAGAATTTCCCGTGGAGGTGACGCTGACTCCAGTCACCTTGCGTGAGCGCCCCGTGATGCTGGTAAACTGGCATGACCTGACCGAACAAAAGCGGGCCGAGCAGCAGATTAAGGACTACGCGATCGTTCTTGAATACCAGAAGGCGCAGCTGGAAGAAGCAAACGTCGCCCTCTCGCTGCTAGCGACGACGGACGGTTTGACCGGCCTGAAGAACCATCGCGCCTTCCAGGAGCGGCTTTCTCTGGAGATGGATCTGGCGGTGCGCCACCATCAGCCGCTCTCGGTCGTCATGCTTGATGTGGACCATTTCAAGCAGTTCAACGACACCTTCGGGCATCCGGAAGGCGACGAAGTCCTGCGCCAGTCCGCAAAGCTCCTGCTGACGAATGTTCGGGAGACCGATATGGTGGCGCGGTACGGCGGGGAAGAGTTCGTTGTGCTTCTCCCGCAGACCGACGCCGCCGGAGCAGTCTGCATCGCCGAGCGCGTACGTCAGGCGTTTCAGCAGGCCGCTTGGAGCAAGCGGTTGGTGACGGTCAGTGTCGGCGTCGCTTCCCTCGGTGAAAAGAGCAGTGAGGAGTGCAATCTGATCGATCAGGCCGACAAGGCTCTGTATCGATCCAAATCGGGTGGGAGAAATCGTGTGACGAATTACTCAGAATAAGTTTGTCTTATCGCGATTAGATACAAAACAAGCCTTCATGGCGTTAAAATTTGCTTTTGACGCAAAGATTTCCCTTGCAAGCCAGTCTTCGGTTATAATACTCTCAAACCGCGTATCGCGTGATACGACGGCGTGTTTGAAACCGTGGGGCACAACGACGTGGCAATAAAGGTCTTTCCTATCGACGAGCGGATCGGATTGGAAGCGTCTCTGGA
The DNA here is from genome assembly GCA_025963815.1 of Capsulimonas sp. Lineage (GTDB taxonomy): Bacteria > Armatimonadota > Armatimonadia > Armatimonadales > Capsulimonadaceae > Capsulimonas. The sequence continues at coordinate 3,972 of JAOQAA010000320.1, read as the reverse complement.
TTATCTGGAGACGATTCTGACGCATGATTCGGCCGGATTTGTGTTTCTCGACATGGACCTCCGTTATGTCCGCGTCAATCGCCGCCTCAGCGAGATCAACGGCCTGGCGATGGAGACATACGTTGGGCGTCACGTCTCCGCCGCCGTGCACCCCGATCAATGGCCGGAGCGCAAAACGATCCTTGAGCGTGCTCTCGCGGGAGAGGCGACGCTCGATGAGCGCCGCTCCCCCATCACTGCCCCAATAACAGATGCTCGGCGGCACGTCCTTGTTTCATATTATCCCGTGACCAGCTCCCAGGGCGTGATCGGCGTCGCGGTTGTCGTCCGCGACATCACCGAGCAAGTCGCGGCGGAAACCAAAACCGGGCATCTCGCGCTCGCGTTCGAAAACACTTCCGATTGCCTCCTCATTACCGATCTCGACGGCGTCATCCTTCAGGTCAACGACGCCTTTGTCGCCCTGACCGGATACCCACGCGAGGAGATCATCGGCAATTCGGCCAATGTCCTGCATCAGCCGGTGAGCAGCGGCCCACTGATCGCCGATATCCTCGACGGTCTCCAGCACAATGGACGCTGGTCGGGCGACATTCCTCTGGTCCACAAGAACGGCGCCACTCTTTACACGGAAACCAGTATCACCGCGCTGCTGGATCAAGACGGTGTTTTGATCGGCGCGATCAACGCCTGCCGGGATGTCACCAGCCGGATTCAAGACGCACAGATTTTGCGTGAGACCCAGATGCGAAAGGAAGCGATCCTGGACGCCGCCCTCGACGCCGTGATCACGATCGATGAAGAGGAGCGCGTGCTGGAATGGAATCCCGCCGCCGAAAAAACATTCGGCTATTCCCGCTCCGAAGCTCTTGGGCAGTTCCTCTCAACTCTCATCATTCCGGAGTATCTGCGCGACGCTCACGCGCGCGGGATTGCGCACTATCTCAAGACCGGCGAAGGGCCTGCTCTGTTCAAACGCATTGAGGTCCCGGCGCTGCGCCGGGATGGCGGCGAGTTCGCCGCCGAGCTAACCGCCCTCCCAATCGATTTGCCTGGGCGCTCTCTCTTCACGGCGTTTGTACGCGACATCTCGGAGCGCAAGCAGGCGGAGGCGGCGCTGGAGGCGGCCGTCGAACGCCAGCATACCCTTCTGCGCGATGTACTGGTCAGCGTCACCGAAGGAAAACTGTGCCTGCTCGGCGGCGAAGATCAGCTTCCCGTCATGATCGAAACCGTCGGCGAGCCGATCGCGCTGACCGTCACCGAGGGATTGCGCGAGCTGCGCGCCGCCACCATGGACGCGGCGCGGCAGGCCGGCTTCGTTTCCGAACGACAATACGACTTAATGACGGCGGCGAGCGAGGCGGGAATGAATGCGATCGTCCACGGCGGAGGGGGAACGGCCCAGATAGGCCGCGGCGCGGACGGCGCGGTGCAGGTACGCGTGACGGATCAGGGAACAGGAATCGCGCTTGAGAATCTTCCACAAGCCACCCTTGCGCGAGGATTCAGCACGAAAGCGACCCTCGGGCATGGCCTCAAAATGATGCTGGAGACGATCGACCGTCTCTCTCTTCTGACCGGTCCCGGCGGCACCGTGATCGCCCTGGAACAGTATGCTGAGCGTCCCCTGCCCAGCTGGCTCACTCTGTAAGCTCCTCGACAACGCAATTCCTCTTTCCGGCCGGAGAACATCGGCGCGAACGAGGAGAAATTGTGTTACAATACTCGGGCTTCGTCCGCGGCGCGCCGCGGAAATCGAACGCGGCTCCGTGACGCGCCTGCTCCCAGCGCGCCTCTTCGGCCATTCTCACGACGCGTTTTGGCGCTCGCCGCGAGGAAAAACATCATGTCCCAGCAAACTCGAAGCAATCTCAGCGCCATCCTGAAAGCCGCTCTCAGCAAGCCTCTTGGGGCTGGAGGCGATGTCCGAATGACCGCCGCTCTGACCGGACGACACCCGGCGGAGATCGTACAGGCGATGTCCGAGATGACCAACGCCGAAGCCCTCGCCGTCTTCAACTGGCTCGACAATCCCCGCGCCGCCGAAGTTTTGGATGAACTCGATTCGGAAACCGTCCGGTTCCTCACCGGCAACGCTCCGCCGGGCCGCATGGCCGAGCTGCTGGACCATCTGCCGATGGATGACGCCGCCGAAGTCATCTCAGAAGCGAACCCCGATCAGGCCGAAACACTGCTGGCCGACCTGAGCAAGCGAGCCCCCGAGGACGCCGCCGAAGTGCGCCGCCTCCTCGCCTATCCCGAATACTCCGCCGGGCGCCTCATGACGGACAAGTTTGCCTGGGTCTCGCCCTCCACAAGCGCGACGCAGGTGCTGGCTTACCTGCGCGAAAACGCCGACGCTCTGGAGACGGTGAATGATATCTACGTGCTCGACCCAAGCCGTAAGCTCCTGGGCGTTTCGCCGATCCGCCGCGTTCTGACCGCCGGCCCCGATCAGCCGATCCCCGAGTTCATGACGCCTTACCCGATCAGCATTTCTCCCGAGAAAGAGCAGCAGGACGCGGCGATCCTGATCTCCCGCTACGACATGCTGACCCTGCCAGTAACCGACGAGACCGGCCTGATGCTGGGCATCGTGACGATCGACGACAGCATCGACGTTCTGGTCGAAGAATTCGACGAGGACTACCTGCGCTCGGTCGGCTCCGACGCCGAGGAGCTGGAGCGCAAAAGCCCGGCGCAGATCGCCCTTCTGCGTATGCCCTGGCTGATGGCGACCCTCTTTATCGAGCTGTTCGCGGGCGTAATCATCCACGCCTTCGACGCCACCCTGACCAAGTTTATTCTTCTGGCGTCCTTCATGCCGATCATTTCGGCCATCAGCGGCAATACGGGGCTTCAGTCAGCGGCAATTATTATTCGCGGCCTCTCCTCAGGACAAGTCCAACTGGAAAACTGGCGTCAGGCCGTCACCCGGCAGATGGCGACCACCGTCATCCTCGGCGCCGCCTGCGCGAGCACTCTCGGGATCATCGGCGGCATTTGGGACCGCCACTGGTCCTTCGGCTTTGTCGTCTTTCTGGGCATGTTTGCCTCCGTCAATATCGCCGGCGTAGTCGGCACCGTCGTGCCGCTGCTTTCCAAACGCGCCGGCTTCGACCCTGCCCTTACCGCCGGTCCGTTCGAAACGGCTTTCCAGGACGTCGTCGGCATCACCATCTTCCTCAGCCTCGCCTCTACCCTGCTGCGCTGGCTGCATTAGGCGCTTAGCTCCGCCACCAGCGCCTTGGAGGCGCGGCTTTGGTGGCGACCTCGGCGCGTGAGAAGGTGCAGCGGGCGCGTGAAGGCGAAGTCGCTGACGGGGACGACCGCCACGCGGTGCGTCTCTAGCTCCAGCGCGATGGTCAGCGACGACACCACCGCCAGCCCTACCCCCGCCGCGACGGCGCGCTTGATCGCTTCAATGTTGCCCAGCGACATCGCCGGGCGGATCGTCAGGCCGCGCTCCGCGAAGGCGCGCGCGATCACGGCTCGCGTTCCCGATCCTTCTTCACGGACCACAAACGGCTCGCGGCAGAGCCGCTCCGCAAGCACCGGGCCTTCGGCGCGGATGGGATGATTCGGAGGCGCGACCACGACCATGGCGTCCTGGGCAAACACCGCCGCCTCCAAATCCGCTTCTTCCGCGAAGCCTTCCGTGAGACCCAGGTCCAGCGCGCCGTCCAAAAGACGCTGCTGGATATCCTCCGTGTTGGCGATTTCCAGGCTCAGCGCAACGCCGGGATAGCGCCGGTGAAAGCGCGCCAGCACCTCCGGCAGCAGGTAACTGCCGATCGTCATGCTCGCGCCCACCGCAAGCGTTCCGCGCTCCAGTCCCCGCAGATCCGCCAGCGCCTCCTCCGCCTCGGCCTCCAGCGCAAACAAGCGCCGCGCATAGTCCGCCAGGATCACTCCCGCCCCCGTCAAACGCACGCCGCGCGGCAGGCGATCGAACAAAGGCGTCCCCAA
>JAOQAA010000101.1 GCA_025963815.1 Capsulimonas sp. | reverse complement strand
GCGCCGCGAAGGTGGAGGCGTTCAGCTCATGGTCGGCGTGCAGGACAAGCGCGACGTCCAGCGCCTTGGTGGCGGTCGCGTTCGGTTCGACGCCGCTCAGCAGGTACAGGAAGTTGCCGGCGGTTCCCAGGCCCGCTTTCGGCTCCAGAGGCTCCTCGCCTTTGCGCAAGCGGTCCAGCGCGGCGACGATCGTTCCCAGCTGTGCGGTGACACGGATCGCTTTGCGGCGGTTTGCTTCGGTGCTTTCATCGCCGTGGTCCGGATCGTAGAAACCCAGCAGCGAAACGGCGGTGCGCAGGGCGTCCATCGGCGTCGCGGTCTTAGGGAATCGCTTGATCAGCTCAAGCGCTTCGGCGGGAATGGCCCGGTTGGCGTCGAGCTGTGCGTTGAGTTCGGTCAGTTCTTCGCGGTTCGGCAGTTTGCCGTTCCACAATAAATAAACGACCTCCTCGAAGGTCGTATGCTGTGCGAGATCGTGGATATCATATCCGGAATAGATCAGCTTGCCATCTTTGCCATTGACATCGCAAATGGCGGATTTTCCCGCGACTACGTCCTCAAGACCCTCAGTAAATTCCTTATCGTCTGCCATCTAGGGTGAACCTTCCTCGCTGAAAATTTGTTGCGGCCGGGGCGCGCGCCACTCACGCGGCGCGCCGGGGCGTGCGCCGGGCCGAGAGCACCATATTCTACCAGTTTTACAAACCGAAGTCAAACATGTCTCTGGGCGGAACCATGTGTTTCCTTGATGTGAAATCGAGTGCGCCGAATGCAGGAAATGCGGCGGCCGTTCGGTAATTTAAGATCGCTGTGCGCGGCGGCGAACCTTCCGGCTGTCCGCTGCGTCTTAGAGGTTGATCCGCTCGCTTGACAGGATCCCTTATTCACAGCAGGAGAACCCTATGAAGTCCCGCTCCCTCGCCGCTTTCGTCTCCATCGCCGCCCCAGTTGTTTTGATCTCTGCGGCCCTGACCACGCGGCCGCTGCCGGCTGCCGAAAAAGCGCCCGAAGCCGCCGCCGGCGCGCAGGGCGCGACACAGTGGAAGTCGCTTTACGCCGAGAAGTGTTCTGCCTGCCACAATCTGCCCAAGCCCGAGGAAAAGGCGATGACGCGCGGGGAATGGCAGCGGACGGTCAATCGGATGCTGACCAAATACAAAGCCAGCGACTCGATTTCGCCCACGGAGGCCGCGCATATCGTTGACTATCTGGCGACCTTCGCGCCCAAACCCGGCGGAAACTCGGCCGACCCCTGGGGCGTCGATCGCGCCGATGTTTGGGGCTCTGTTCCCAGCGCCACGCGCGTTCTGAACTTCGAAGGAACGGCGCCCTTGTCCGCCGTCAATCCGGTCGGCGGCGCCGGGACGGTCTCCAAGTGGCGCGTCGTCGCGGACAGCCAGTCGCCGAACGGCGGCGCCGTCCAGGTCTCCTCCATCGGAGCCAAACCGGGCAAGTTCGCCCTTCTGGCCGCACAGGGAACGTCGGGCCGCGATGTGGATGTGCGCGTCCGCTTCAAGATCGTCAGCGGCAAGAGTAGCCCGGCCGTCGGCGTGGCCTTCGGCGTTCTGGACCCGACCCATTACTCCGTGCTTCGCTACGATCAGGCGCACAACGATCTCGCCTTAATTTTAATCAATGGGGACGTTCACACGACGCTGCAAAAAACGATCCTTTCGGGCGAACCTGCTCCGGCGGCGCCGCAGCCCGGAAAGCCGGCGCCTGCCCCCGCGCCCTCCCTTGCGATTGCGCAGAACCAGTGGCATACATTGCGCGTGTCCGTCCGGGACGGCCAGGTGCGCGGATGGATCGACATGAACAAGCGACTCGCCGCACAGGATGAGGGATACAAAGGCGGAAAAGTCGCGCTCTGGTCCCAGGGCGACACGACTGCGTCATTTGACGACTGGACGATCGACGTTTACGATGCGCCGCCGGCGGCAAGACCGGCTTCTTAACTCTCAATTATGACCATTCCGACTGCTATCAACGAAGCGCCAAACGGGCCGGTCCAGCTCTTGACTGACTCCAAGAAAGAGAAGTTCCGGCTCGACTACAATGGCGCATCTATCTTTCAGGGCTCCGTCAAGGTGCGCCGCGCCGACGCCGACCTGTCGCTCAAGGACGCCAACACGCGCCTTTTCGTCCTGTCAAAATACGACGGCTGGGATGTCGTTACCCAGACGATTCGCGTCGGCGTCATCGGCGCCTTGGACGGCGACCTGATCCTGCTCAAAGGCGTCCTTCCGGAAACCCTTGGCGGCATGCTGTGCCGCTCCGAAGAACCTGCCACTCCCCCCGAACCCGTGGAGACCGAGGCGACAGCATTCTATTGTATCGACCACGACTGGTTGCTTTCGGTGGATGAGGGGGCCGAAGGGACGTTTGTGATGGCGCCCAGCGGCAAGACGAAGATGGAATTCGTGGGCGATATCGTTTTGAGGTTTCGCCCCTGGTATGGGACGCGGCACTGTGGCGGCTGCCCCTCGGCCGAGTGACCCTCTCCGTTCCTACCCACCCCGGCGCTTCGCGCCACCCCTCCCGCAACGGGAAGGGAGTCCAGAGAATAACGCAGACGGCTTTCGTCAAAGTAGTTCTTACAAACTCTTCCCGTTGCGGGAGGGGTGGCGCAAAGCGCCGGGGTGGGTGTAACCCGGGAGGGGTGGCCGAAGGCCGGGGTGGGTAGAAACGCAGAGGGCGCGTGAGCGCCGGTGGGCAGCGCTGGGATGCGTGTGAATTTCAAGGAGACAAGCATTTGACGATGAAGGCGTTATTGGTCGGCGCGGGCGGTATGGGCCGCGCCTGGGGTCGAAATTTAGTCGAACATGGCGATGTGGAGCTGGCGGGGTGGGTCGATATCAACGCTTCGGCGGCGGCGGAAGCTGCGGAGCAATTGCGCTTAACGTCAGCTTTCACCGGCGACGATCTCGTCAAAGCCATCTCAGAAGTAAAACCGGACTTCATCGTGGACGTGACAATCCCCGAGGCGCACCGCGATGTTACTCTGACGGCGCTGGCGGCGGGCGTTCCCGTCTTGGGCGAAAAGCCGATGGCGGCGTCCATTGAGCAGGCGCGCGAGATGGTCGCCGCATCCGAGGCAAGCGGCAAGCTCTATATGGTCAGCCAGAGCCGCCGCTATGACGCCCGTCTGCACGCCTTTCGTAAGCTGATCGTCGAACAAACCGGCGGCGAGCTGGGTATTTTGAACTCCGACTTCTACATCGGCGCGCATTTCGGCGGATTTCGCGACGAAATGCCTAGCCCCTTAGTACTGGATATGGCGATTCACACCTTTGACGCCGCCCGCTACTTGAGCGGCGCCGATCCTGTCGCCGTTTACTGTGAAGAGTTCAACCCGGGATGGAGCTGGTACAAAGGAGACGCCTGCGCCACCGCGATCTTTGAAATGACCGGCGGCCTTCGCTACACCTATCGCGGCAGCTGGTGCAGCGAGGGCGCCGCCACAAGCTGGGAAGGCGAATGGCGCGCAGTCGGCCCGCGCGGAACGGCGATCTGGGACGGCGAGCACACTCCCAGCGCGGACATCGTCGTGGAAGCCGCCGGCTTTCACTCCAAGACGGAGCCGCGTCAATCTGAGGTCGATCAGAGCTACACCGGAGGTATTGCCGGCTCGCTGCAGGATTTTTTGCACGCGCTGCGCACCGGCGAGACGCCGATGGGCGAATGCCACGACAATATCAAGAGCCTTGGAATGGTGTTTGGGGCGATGGAATCGGCGCGGACGGGGCAAAGAGTGCAGCTTTAACGGCGCGTTCCACGCCCGCCGCCGCGTGTCACCGTCGCCGTCGGCTTTGCCGTTGTCTGATACCCGCGCTGCCGTAATATCTCAAACGCGAAGATCGCCGCTGCGGCCGCCGTGCCGAGGGAATGGGCGTTGGCGCGGGCGTAGGGGATTTCTAATTGCATATCGGCGCGATCCTGAAACGAGCGCGTTACGCCGCGCTTTTCTCCGCCGATGAGCAGAAACAAGGGCTGGGTCAAGTCGTTTTCGTAGAGAGGCCGCGAGCCGGGACCGTCACCGGCGCAGGCGATTAAGTAACCGGCGGCTTTGAATGCATTGGCGGCGTCTTCGGCGGTTTCGGCAATCGCCGTTGGGATCAACTCCGAAGCGCCTGCCGAGGCGCGGGCGACGATGCCCGCTGCGCTCATCCAGTTTCTCGGGCGAACCACCAAACCGCTCGCGCCCGCCGCATACAGCGAACGGATCGACGCGGCGAAGTTGAACGGATCTTCCACGCCGTCGATCATCACACACCACCCACGTTTGTCTCCACTTGAAATCAAATCTTCCAGCGGGGCGAATCGGCGTTCGCCGACACTGGCGATGACGCCGCCATGCGTCTTGCCGGTGACATAAGCGTCCAGCGCTTCTTCGGTCGTGCGTTTGAAGGGGATACCGATTCGCTGGGCGTCCTGCTCCAGACGCCGAATGTTGGGATCGTTTTTGCCTTCACGGATGGCGATGAAGTGAATAGGGCGGCTGCCTGAGCGAAGCGCCGCTGCGACAGAGATGGCGCCTTCTAAAATTGCGTTTTCAGTTTCCATAATTGCTGCGATCTTTAAGTGGTTGAGGGTGGGGGCAGTTTACCAGATTTTTCCATAAAACAAAAAAGCGCCGCGATTTTGCAATCGCGGCGTAAAGTTGGGGATGAGCAATGGGAGGTCATAACAACCTCAAGCCACGACCCTATTATGCGGCCTGGTTGTTAAGTGAACATTAAGGATGGATTAAGTTTCCGTTAAGCACTGCGATTCAAGCAGACGAGCTCTTCTGCCAATAATCCCTATAGCGCGATCTATAAACGCGCTCTCAATTTTTAACCAGGGAATAAGAATGGAAGGGAAAATATGGCGTCGACACACACTCCCCAGCAGAAGACGTTCCAAATCGTGGAGGCAGAGCAGCGAATGGACCGCTTGCTCGTCAACCTTTTGTGGGGCCACTTCGTCGTCGCGCTTTTTCTGAGCGGGTGGTATCACACGATAGCGGCGGCGCTGATGATCGGGCTGCCCGCCGTCCTGGTTCCGTTTTTTCTCTCTCGTGTTTGCCCTGGCGCGGTCGTCACGCGGTGCTGCATTGGCGTTGCTCTCATGATCTACTCGGCGCTGTTTATCCAGCAAACGCACGGATTGTCGGAGATGCATTTT
>JAOQAA010000282.1 GCA_025963815.1 Capsulimonas sp. | reverse complement strand
CATACGACCAGGGTGGGTCACGCCGGGAGAAGGCAAAACAGAGTGCTTGAAGGCTACAGTAAGAACCAGAAAAACCCCGCGCCGAGGCGCGGGGTTTTTCTGTTGGCGTTTGCCGGAGCGGCGTGTTACTTGCTGGTGACCAGCAGGTGGCCCGTCGCCTGATCGTACTGAACGTTGACGTCCATCGCGGTGGACAGGAACGCCATCGGAACCATTGTCCGGCCTTCGGCCAGATACGGTGCGCTCGGCATTACCATCTTCGTGTCGTTGACTGTCGCGGTGCGCGCGCCGATCTTCAGGGAGATGTCCTTGTCGCCGCTGACGGCGCGCACGGTTCCGGTCTTGCTCTCCCAGGTCAGCTTGCCGCCCTGATACTCGAAGATCTGGCGGAAGGGGCTGAAGAGAACGTTGCCGTGTGCGGCCAGCGGGCGGTCGAGGCGGATCACCGTGCTGTTGAACAGGACCGAGGTCTGGCCCTTGGCGTTCAGCAGGCTGCGGGTGGAGCTCGTGGCGCCCGTGTGGATGCGGACATGCTTGGGAGCGGGCACGTGGACGATGATCTTTTTCACCATCGGGACCGACGTCTGCACGGCGGCCATATTCACGTGGATCGGCGTCTCCACCAGCTGAAGCTTCGCGGTCTTCGCCTGGGTCAGCGGGTGGGGCTGCGCCAGGATCGGCTTTTCGGCTTTCGGCTGCGCCACGATCACTTTCGTCGCCTTCGGCTGAACGATCACGGTTTTGGTGATCTTGGCCTGGGTAACGACGACTTTGATCGCCTTCGGCTGAGCGACGGCGACCTTGACAGCTTGCGGCTGGGCCACGACGACTTTTTCGGTCTTCGGGGCAGTCAGGATCGGCTTGACAGTCTTCGGCGCGGTCACCGCAGGAGCGGCCAGATACGGCGCGGGGGCCGTAGCGGCGACGCCGGCGTTCACATGGATGATCTGCACCGTCGGCGCGATCTTCATCGGAGTGACCTTGCCGGCGCTCGCAACTTTCGGAGCCTTCACCACCGGCTGAGCGGCGATGGCGGAATCCGGGGCGGGCTTGGGCTTGAAGCCGGAGACTGGGGTCGCGGGCTTGGGCCGGGGCGTGGTCGTCTCAGGAAGGAACGGGTCCGAAAGCTGCGAGCCGAGCGAAGCGCCGCCGGTCTCATCGAAGAGATCCTCGCGCTTGGCGAGCATGATCTCATGCTGCGTGCGGCGCGTCTCGCCGGCGGCGATGGCCGGACCGGACAGCTTCTTCACTGCGGGCAGCTGAGGCCGGCGGGCAAGACCCGAGGCTTTGACACGCGGCGCCGCCGGAACGTCCGGGACGAACGGGCTGGTCAGGTCGGATCCGCCCGTGGGAGCCTGCAAGTCGAAGCTCTTGGCGACGAGCGTCTTGGACGCGACCGGGGCGCGCTTGACGGCGGCCTGGGCCAGCGTCGCCGGAGCGGCAGGGCGCACGCTGGTCTTCTTGCGCGGCAGCGGCTGGGTGGCGACCGGCATCGGGGCAATCGACTTCGGCTTCGCCGAGGCAGTGACACGAGTGTCAAGCGGGCGGGCGTCGGTGGTCTTCGGCGCCGTGGGCTGCTTGTCGCCGCCGTCCTTCAAGTCCGTGCGGATCGCGGTGCGTCCACCCGGGTTGTTGACGTACACACGCATCGTCTTGGCCGGTCCGAGCTTGTCGGCTTCGTTATAGCCAAAGGACTGGATCGTGTGGTAGCCGTTCGGATACGTGGTGGTGTCCCAGTCGTACTCGTAGGGCGGGAAGTTGCGCACCATCTTAAAGACGTTGTCGACGAACACCGTAACATAGGGCTCTTTGCCACTGGGGTCGGTGGCGTCGAGCTGGATCTTGACGGTGCCTTGAAGCTTGTCATCCGTCGCCGGGCTCACATAGCTGAGCTGCGGAAGAGCGTTCGGGGTCGCCTGGGTCGGAGCGGCAATGCGGGGAGCAGGATTCTGATCGTCGCTGACGAAGATGAAGGAGCTCTTAGCGGAAACCACTTCGGCGTCGGCCGCGATCGCTCGGATCACGATCCGGTGCGTTCCGGCGGTCAGATGGGACGCATCGACCAGGAAGGAAGTCACACCGCGCTCCTCGGGAGCGTCCAGATGCTTGGTGAAGACGCTGACGCCGTCCACAAACAGCTCAACAGCGGTGATGCGGTTGGTGGCGGAGCCCTGGTAAAAGGTGGAAATATCGACCGGCTTTTCTCCGCTGAAGCTGGTGCGAGGGGTGGGGCTAAGGATGGTGACTGCTAAGTTGCTGTCTGAGTTGCCCTGGATCGGGGCTGCGTAAGCGCGATGCGGTCCGATTACAGAGAGGCTAAGGGCGGCGGCAAGCGCCACCGCGGCCGCCGTCACGCCGCGGGCCGGGGATTTCATGGAATTTCGCCTCCAAGCAGGTTGGGTTTCGGATTGTTGTGAACAGGTATAGAACGGTTTACTCTAACACAATCGTCTGGAGTTGTCAAGTCGATTCTCGTAAAGAATGTTTCGTTTTGCGAGGTTTGCGGGAATGATTCGCGCCTGTCACGCCGTACGCCGCGTCGAGCCTATCGGAATACGCAGCCTATCACCTTCCGCTGACTTCTGTATATGTAATGCACACTGCAGAATTGTAGCGCGCCAGGATAGCCAGACCAATTCCCATGCGTCGGGAAACGCGCCTCATTGCCGCCTTTAGCGGTTGCGCCTGACTTTCTGAAGCTCGGTACTAGCCAAGTTCGACCTCGGCAACTCGGACGACTAAGTTCACGCCATAGGGGTAACCAGAGCAGCGCACGGCGGCGATTCCCGCTTCCACGTTTTGGGTCCACGCCAGGTTTTCATCGTTGTCCAGCCAGCGCACGCTCTTGATCGGAGCATTGAGGTTTCCGAGCGTGCGCGGCCCCGCGTCGTTGCCGCCCAGGGTCACATTCGCATCGCCCACCAGCGCGAGATCGTGGACGAAATAAAATAGCTTCTCTCCGCAGCGCAGCGCAAAGTCGCGTCCCTGACACTGGATCTCCGTCGGTTTGGCCTCATAGATGGCGTCGCCGAGCAGACGCACCCAGTCCCCGGCCCTCCGCAGCGCGGCCGTTTCGTAAGCGGGGATCGCGCCGCCCGCCGTCGGCCCGACATTGAGCAGATAATTTGCGCCCGCCTTGCGGCACGCCGCCAGGTTTTGTATGATGCTGCCCGGCGCGAGATAATTGAAATCGTTCACGCCGATTCCCCAGTGCGAGTTCATCGTCTGGCACATCTCCACCGACACATATTTGGGCCATCCGGACCGGTTAGGCTGCTTGGGAAGTCCCTGCTCGAACGTGGTGGAATCCAATTCGGGGTTTCCCAGCGCCCCGCGCGCGTCCAATCCCGTATTGTTGATGATCATTGCTTCAGGCTGATGGCGCCGGATGGTGGCGTACATCCGATCTTCCTTCCAGTCGGCGCCGGCGCGCGACCAGTTGCCGTCGAACCACAACCCGCCGATTTCGCCGTAATTTGCGCAAAGCACTTCGACGGAGTCGTTCAGATAGTCCAAATATTCGTTAAACTTTTCGTCAGAGCAGTTCGCCGAATCCCAGCGCCAGTCCAGTGTCGTATGGTAGAAAAATGGAACGATCCCCTCGGCGCGGCAGCCATCGACAAACTCGGCGATGAGGTCGCGGCCGGCGGGTGAGTGGGGGGCGTCGAAGTCATTCAAGCCACGGGTGTCATACAGCGAAAAGCCGTCGTGGTGGCGTGTCGTCAGCGTGATATACTTCATCCCCGACTCGCGCGCCAAACGCGCGATCGCGCGGGCGTCGAAGTCCGCCGCCGTGAACGTATCCTTCAGCTTTGCGTATTCTGAAACGGGGATATGTTCGAGATGCTGCACCCACTCGCCTCGGCCCAGCTGGGAGTATAGCCCCCAGTGAATAAACATGCCATAGGCAAGCGTTTCAAAGCGCGCAATGCGCGGCTCAGGTGTGGGAATGAGAAGATTGGCGTTCACAAAGTTATCCTTGTGTTTGGTGGGGGAGATTGGAAAACGGAAGAAGCGATTCAATAGGACAGCGAGGCTATACGCGTCCCGCCTCACGGCGGTCCACGAAACACCTCGCTGTCGCTGCTACCTATGGTGGGACGATGGCGTGGGACGCCATTCATGACCAGCGAGTGACGGTTCACCCGGAGGCTGCACGATCCCGAAGGTTAAAAGGGTCTAACCCTCGCCACCGCCCTGTAAACTATGATCCAAATTCATGTACCTCCTTTGTGTTTGAGATAAGCTATTTAACCACACTTTGGGCCTGGTGTCAACAAGCAATCTTTGGGTTATTTTTGTTATTTCTCCAGGAAGTACCGCACGCTCGTGACGATGACGTCGTGCCGGCTGGAAAGGGCGAAGCGCAGCAGCGGGCCGGCCTGGTTGTGCAGGATCCGGTGCCACCATTTGCGCGTGACCAGTTCGGGCACGACCACCGTCACGACATCGTCGGTGCGCTCGCTTTGGACGGCTTCGATATAGCGCAGCATCGGGCCGATCAGCGAGCGATAGGGCGACTCGATGATCACCAAAGGCATGCCGCCGGACCAGGTGTCCCACTCTTCCTTGAGGCGCTTGGTGTTTTCGGGGCTCGTCTCGATATAGACCGCACGCGCGTCTTCGCTTACAACGCGGGCGTAGGCGAGGGCCTCGACGATGCCCCGGTGCAGGCGCGGCACCAGAACCAGCACCACGTTGCGGCTTGGCTCGACCGGCGTGAAGCCTTCCAGGGTCAGCTCCTCGCGAAGCTGCATGTAGTGGCGGTTGATCTTATAGAACGTCACCACCATGATCGGCACGAGGACGATCACGAGCCACGCGCCGTAGTGGGGATGGTATGGCCCAAAATGGAAGTGAGGGCTGATGATGGCGCCGTCCGCGAATTTGGAGTAGCCGATGACCAGAGTGACCGCACCCGTCGCCAGCGCACCCAGCGCATTGAAGAACAGGCTCAGCTGCCAGCCCGGCGTGCGCAGCCGCAGCCAGCGCAGCACCATGCCGATTTGGGCGAGCGTAAAGCTCGTGAAAACGCCGATGGCGTAAAGCGCCAGCAACTCCTCAACGATGCCGTTGAAAAGATAGATCAGTGCGCCCGCCGCCACCGCCAAAATGACGATGCCG
>JAOQAA010000206.1 GCA_025963815.1 Capsulimonas sp. | reverse complement strand
CAGCCGCCGGCGAACTTGCCGTTGCTGTCATTCACCCGCGCGCGCACGCACCACGTCCAGCTGGCCGTACGACGCCGCGACATTGAGCCAGCTGTCGAAGGTTCGGAAGGGACGATGCACGCCGTCCGCCTTGGGATCGAAGACAAAACGAACGCCGCGCTCGCGCCGCATCCGGTGAGCCAGCTCCACGTCTTCCTGGCGCTTGAAGTTGACGTCGAACCCACCCACCGCCGTCAGATGCTCACGGAGCAGAGACGCGTTTCCAGTATAGAAATGTTGGGGACCGGCGGATTTCCAGACGCCGGTCACCAGATTGGTGTACTGCTTCTGCAGCATCGCATGCTCCCACGCGATCCACGGCGGCTCTGCCCGGCGGCGTTCCGGGTCGGGGGACATCGGACCGATCACCACGACCTTTTCGTCCTGAGCGTGGTGCGCCATATGCGCGGCGAGAAATTCCGAGATCGGCTCGACATCGTCATCGATAAAGACGATGATTCGGCCGAGCGCCTCCTGGACGCCCCGGTTACGCGCGCGCGCCGGCCCGCCGTTTTCCTGGGTAATCGGGCGCAGCGCATAAGGCGACGTGCGCGCGTACTCTTCCAGAAACGCGTCGGTGCCGTCGGTCGATCCGTCGGAAACGACGACGACTTCGAAATCGTCTACTGGATGGGTCTGCCGAGCGAGGCCGTCCAGAGTGACTTTCAGACTAGCTTTTCGGTTGTATGTGGGAATAACGACGGAAATCGTGGGCATGGGTATTGCAGTTCGTTTTTAGATTTGGGCGACTCGGCTAGCCGAGATGACGGCCGACCGTCGCGGCGAGGTCCGCGTAGGACTTAACGCCCGTCATTTCCTCCATGGAGAGCGTCAGGCCAAAGGCCTCCTCCACGGCGGACATCAGCGTCAGATGGTTGAATGAGGTCCAGGAGGGCAGCGTCGCGGGCGTTGTCGTATCCTCAATCTCGTCGGCGTCCACGCCCAGGGTCTCGGCCACAATGTCTTTCAGTTTTGTCTCGTTATCAATGGTCAGCATGGTGGTCTCCCTTTGGTGTCTCGTAGTGCTATCGGTTAGCGGATGAGCGGATCGAACCGCTCCATCGTTTCCACGCCATCCGGCGCTGGTTCGCTGAAACGGCGGATGACGGCGGCGGCGGCGGCCTCCACGGGCATAGCGTCCATACGGCCCATCGGCGTATTGGTCTGGTCGGTCAGCAGGCGCGGCGGGCGAACGATGAGCGACTGCACGGAGGGCTGCTGCGCCTGAATGGCGTGCGTCATCCCCTCAATCGCGTATTTCGCGGCGACATAGTGCGGCCATTCCGCTGGGACCGTGCGCACGAACTCAGAGGAAATCACCACATTCCAGCCCTTACGCTTGGCAAGCAAGTCGATAAACGCCCCCGCAGGGGCGCTCACCAGCGCCACGCTCTGCGTGATAAACTCCTGAAACCGGCCCAGCGCCTCCGGGGCGAAGGCCAGCGCCCGGATCGGAGGACAGGCGTTGCAAATCAACATGTCCAGCCCACCGCCATCTTCCTGGATTTGGGAGCACAGCGTTTGCAGCCAGGTGATGTCGGTGGCGTCGCCCTGCACGAGTTCGATCTTGCCGGGCGCTTCTCCTGCTTGACTTCGCACGGCTTCCGCCTCAACGGCGCTATGCTGGTATGCAAGAAGGACCCGCGCGCCCTGCAGCGCCAAGCCCAGCGACAGGGCAGCCCCGAAGCCCCGGCTGCCCCCAATGACCAAGGCCGTTTGCCCCAGCAGGCGCGGCTCATTCGGAAGAAGAGCGCGCAGACTATCCGCCGAAGATACGGGCGACTCGGGGCGGATCAGCGATGCGGCCTGGCCGCTCGCCAACGTCAGCCCACCAGCCTCCACATCGAGCGCAATCTTCAGGAGCTGAAAGCGCGGATCAAGAACCAGAGTTCTGGCCCGGTAAACAAGCGGAAATAACGGCGTTTCGGCTGGAGTCTCGAATGTCAGTCGAAGACGAGAGAATAGCGCCGTCTTCCCCGGCAGCTCCATCCCGATCAGATAGCTCGACCATACCAGGATGGCGATCTGCAAGGGCGAAACGCCTTTGCGCCGCAGTCCCCAGCGATCGATCAATGCGCGCAGTTTAGCGAGGTCGGGCGTGTAATTCCCAGCCACCACGATGCCCCCCGCAAGCACGGCTTCGGTCCACTCCGACGGCTCGGAACGATGGACGCCTGGCCTCTCAGCCGGCCACTCCTCGCTCTCCTGTTCGGAGGGCTGAAATGTAAAAACGGCAGTGAGAACCATGCGGCCGGCGTCGAACACGTCCACCGTCGTCTTCTCAGAGGACTTTTCCGTGACGACGGTCTGATATTCGATATCGCGCAGCAGAGGACTATGGAACGTAAACAGCACGCCGGCAAGACACTCGCCGTTCCGGTCGCGCGTGTGGCCGAGCGCCGCCAGCGCGCCCAGGATTCCAAAGACGACCGGCTCGCCGAACGCAGTTTTGCGCGCATAATCCGCGTCCATGTGCATCGGGTTGACGTCATGGCTCGCCGCGCTGAAGAGATCGAGATCGCTTTGGGTGATTTTCATGAGGTTTACCTCCCCTGAAATCACGCACGAGAAATCGTCAGCCACTCAGGATACGCATATGCGTTCGCGTCTGAGTTTACCGCGATCTCCCATGCGCTTACGTTTTCGTCGCCGGCGATCACACCGCTCGGCGTCCAGCCCTGTTTATCATAAAAGCCGGCGGCGGGGGCGTTTTTCGCCGTAGGCGCAAACAGTCCGCGCATCGTGGACGCGCCGGCTGACGTCGCTTCCGACAGAAGATATGTCAGCAGAGCGTCTTCGACCCCGCGTCCCAGCACACGGCAGCTCAGCAGAAATGAATCGATCTCCCAAACGTCCACGCCCTTTCGGACCAGAGCGACGCCGGTCAGGCCGCTGTCGCCGAACCGGTCCAAGACAGTGCAGGAATAGACGCCCCACCCCGCCGTATCCTCGGACATCGCCGCGACCTGCTGCTCGGTGTAACGGCGCGTGGTCATATTGAATTGATTGGTTTTGTTGATCAGCTGCGCGATGCGCGGAACCGTAAACGGCGTCGCGGGCGACAGCGCCGCGACGATCTCCAGGCTCCGCAGGTAGGCGGTGACGTCGCCGCCCTTGGCGGTCGCCGTTTCCTCCAGCTGCCGCCGCTCCGCCTGCTCCTGATACTGCTGGGCGCGCTTGCGGTCTTCCTCGGTGAGCGACAGCACGTCAAAGACGTCCAGGCCGAGCAGCGTGCGCGTGTAGAACGCCGGGTCCTTGGGAAGCTCCACGGTCAGAACGTCGGGAAGCTGCTGCCGTACTAATCCACGCTCGGCCGGATTATCGTCCAGGAACACCAGGCTATCCAGACCGATGTTGAGCTCGCGCGCGATCTCGGCGATGTTCGTCGCCTTGTCACTCCAGTTGATGCGTACGGCGGCGAAGTGCTCCCGGCGCAGGACCATGTCGGGATGGTTCTCGAACACCGGCCAAACATCGTCGGGATTGTTTTTGCTGCACACGGCGAGAATAATCCCCCGACCGCGCAAGGCCAGCAGGGCGCGCTGAAAATCGCGAAACGCGTTGCCGGGAGCGGCCTGCCCGCCGATCTTGATATTGTTGATCCCATCCTCGCCGATGACCCCGCCCCAGAGCGTGTTGTCCAGATCCAGGACGACGCACTTACGCCCCAGCCCCTTCAGCGCCTTGACGATGCGCAGGTACTCGGAGGCGATCACCGGGAGGAACGTATCGCTGAAAGGCATGCTCGCCATGTACCACATGCGATCGTCGCGCACTCGGTCCTTGCCGTGCCGGGCCTCGACTCGCTCCTGATCCAGCAGCGCCGTGCGCGGGAAACGCTCGTTCACGAGCTCGACGATCCGCGCATTGATTGCCTGAATGCGATCGCGCTGGCCGCCAATGGTCTTCGCGTCCAAAATTCCGAAGGGTGAATAATCGGGAACGGAGAAGGTGTGGAGGACGACGGTCGCGCTTGGCGCGCTGCGCGCGGAGGCGGCCAGCAGCTCGGCGATCTGATTGACTCCGGCGGTCCGCTCGGCGGCGATCTCCTCGGCTGTCGCTTCCGAGTCGGAGACCGTGCGCGGGAAGAGCTCGGCGGTCCCGATCGAAATCGCGATCAGGTCCGGCTGAAAATCATAAAGAGGGCTCTGGGGCGGCAATAGGTCCTGCGCCCATTGATTGAAGTCGCTGACATAGGCAGGGGCGTGCAATCCCGCGCCGGCGCAGGCGACGCGCAGATGCGAAGCGAGCGAGTTCAGCGTGCCGGTCCCGGTCAGGGCGATGCGCAGGGTTCCCCGGCGCGCCGGCGGCGGATCGGCGTCCCACGCCTCCCACTGCCGCGCGGCGGACATGATACTGGAGTGTGTGGGCGACAGAGCGACAAACGCATTCAGCAGATCGGCCGCTTCCGCGCGGGCGCCGCGAGCGTCCAGGATCTTCAGCAGGCCGTTGACGGCCGCCCAGGAATCCGGAAGCTGCGCGAGGGCGGCGCGGAACATCGGCTCCGCCGCAGCGGCGTCTCCCGCACGCAGCAGACCCTGCGCCTGCTTCAGCAGCGCCGACGGGTCCACACGCGCTTCTTCCGTAAAGTTTGAAATGTCCGGGGTAATTGTCGTTTGAGTGGTCATGATCGTTATTCCTGAAATCGCGCAATCATGTGAGGCAGCGCCGGCAGTCTCAGCGATTGCCGAACGGCAGCTTTTGCTGTTCGGTCGCCGGGTTGCCGGCGGCAAGAGTGTTCGCCGTGACGTTCTGAGCGACGACGGATCCGGCGGAAATGACGCATCCCTGTCCGAGAGTGACCCCCGGCAGGATCAGCGCCTGCATTCCGACCCACGCGCCGCGCTCCACCACGACGGCTTTTGGGCTGACCGCCGGGTTCATGCGCTGCGAGCCGAACCCCATGGCGTGTGTGGCGGTGTAGATCGTCGCCATCGGACTGATGGAGACCTTTTCGCCGATCGTAATCTCCGCGTCAAGGCCGAATGTCACCCCCGGCGCAACGATCGCGCCAGACGCGATATGCAGCCGCGCGGCGATATTGCCGCTCCCGATCAGCTTTGGCGAGCCCAGCAGCGCGACGCCCGGAGCGATGTCGCAGCCGGCCATCCGAAAGAACTGCGTGCGCAGGCTCGTTGCGGCAAAGTCCGGCAGCAGGCGCGCGAGGCCCGTCCAGAACCAGATCCGAGGACGGAATACGCCCAAAAGGCCGCGGCTCTCGCGAGCCATCCGCTGGGAAATCCGGCGCAGCTTGCCAGCGACGGGATTTGATGGAACTGTTTCGATACCGCTCATGAAGTCTCCGGCGCC
>JAOQAA010000203.1 GCA_025963815.1 Capsulimonas sp. | reverse complement strand
TCGTGTTGAACAGGCCTTGCGGCGTGCTGTCCTCGAACCATTTCCAGAGATAAAGCACCACGAAACCATTGACGACGGCGGGAAGATAGTAGACGGTGCGAAAGAACATCTTCGCGCGCGGAATCTCCGAAAGCGCCAGCGCAATGAAGATCGGCAGGAAGAAGCCAAAGGTCAGGTTGTAGATTGTGAAGAGGATCGAGACGCGAACGCCCGCCCAGAACGACGGCTGGTAGAAGCAGTCGATAAAGCTGTCCAGGCCGACAAATTTTGGCGGGGCGAGTAATTGATAGTTCTGGAAGGCAATCACCAGACCGCGCACCAGGGGATAGTACTTCCAGAGCAGCACGGACAGCGCGGCCGGCGCCACGAACAGCAGCGCAATCACATGTGGGCGCAGGTTAAACGGGCGCGGAACGGATGCGTCATTTCCCACGGGACGCGAAGCCCGGTAACTGCGCCACGCGATTTTCGCCTGCCAGCCCAAAAACGCGAGAAACGACAGCATCAAAACCCAGAAGACGACGGCGGCGCCCGTGCGGCGGCGACGCATCTCCATAGGATCGACATACCCGGTGAGCTTCGAGTTGATTTCGCGCGCGGACGTGGCGAGGAGCATATGGGGGTCGCGGTCAGGGTACTGCTCAATCGTCGCCAGCGGCTGCCCGAGCAGTGTGTAAACCTGGCTCATATTCGAGCCGTACGGCTCCGGATGGCCGTCCTCGAAGAGCTTCTTACTCGCCTCCAGCCAGGCTTTGGAAACGCCCGATGCATCATCGGCGTAGCCGTACTTGATCAGCGACTGCGGGTTGACGGTGCTCGCCAAGCCCGCTTCCACATAGGCTCGGGTGCGGATACGATCGGCGTCGTCAGACGCCATGAACTTCACGAACTTCCACGCGGCGTCGCGCACGCGCGGGTCTTTGATCTGCGAGGAGATGCCCCAGCTGGCGGCGTTGATCTCATTGGCGCTGATTCCCGTCGGTCCCTTCGGCATCGGCGCGATGCCGATCAGACTGGGATTGAGCGAGTTCGTGTCGGCGGTATTAGCGATGATGTTGCTCTGGTATTGGAACCACATCGCGACCACGCCTTTGACGCGATCTTCAGCCATCGTGGCGCTGTGACGGGCGACCCCGACATACTTTTTCCCGTCCGGCCCGGTCCAGACTCCCTTCATCAGCTTCTTGTGGAACTCCAAAGCGGTCACACCCGCGGGAGTATCGAACGCCGCCTCCCACTGTCCCTTATCGTTACGCCGCACAACTTCTCCGCCAGCCTGCCATAGAAAATTGACCCACCAATACGGCGTGGCGTCAGGATCGGTCCCGTATTCAAATCCCCATTTGCCCTTCGGCTGATCGGTGAGTTTCTTCGCATAGTCGTAAAACTCGTCCCAATCCTTCGGCGGCTTGTCGGGATCGAGACCGGCGGCCTGGAACAAGTCGCGACGGTAATACAGCGCCTGCACGAACTGGGCGTAGGGAATAAAGTAGACGTGGCCGTTGCCCACATCCTTCAGAACCTTCTTGATGACGGGGCTTAACCGTCCGTACACATCGGGATCGTTTTGCAGATAGCTGTCCAGTGGCTCCAAAAAACCCTGCTGGATGTAAGTCGCCGATTGACGGAAGTTGACATAAACGACGTCCGGCGCCGTGCCGCCGGCAAATTGCAGCATCAGCCCCGACTCCGCCGCCGGCCCCGCGATCTGAATTCCCTGGGCGCTCTCCAGGCGAATGCCGGGGTTCTCCCGTTCGAACGTCTCCACAATGGCGCGGTCCGCCCGGTAGCGCGGCGCAATGTCGTTCTTGCCGGGCAGCTTGAAGCCGCCCGCGCCGCCGACGCGCAGCACGATCTGGGAGGCGCTCGCATCCGTTTGGGCCGGAGCGAATCGAATGGCGCACAGAAGTACGCAAAGAGTGAAAAGGAGACGCTGGAGTTGCTTCATGGTTTGTTCAGGGGTAGCCGGATAATGAGACATTCTACCACAGATCGTCCCTCCGCGAGAGCCTGCCGCCGCCAGAGGTATAATAGAGGGACTAACCCGAGAATTTGAGATCCGATTATGCTGGCGACACGAATCATTCCCTGTCTGGACGTCCAAAACGGCCGCGTGGTCAAAGGGACGAACTTTCTGAACATCCGCGATGCGGGCGATCCCGTCGAGCGCGCGGCGCTTTACGACGCGCAGGGCGCGGACGAACTGGTCTTCCTCGACATCACGGCGTCGCATGAAAAGCGGGAATTGATGTTCGACTACGCCCGGCGCGTGGCCGAAGAGGTTTTCATTCCCTTCTGTGTCGGCGGCGGCATCAAAACCATCGACGATTTCCGGCGCATCCTGAAAACCGGCGCCGATAAGGCCAGCATCAACACGGCGGCCGTCACCAATCCCGCGCTGATCACCGAATGCTCGCGCGCGTTCGGAGCGCAGTGCGTGGTGGTGGCGATCGATCCGAAGAAAACGGGCAAAACCCCCTCGGGATGGGAAGTCCACATCCACGGCGGCCGCACTCCGACGGGAATTGACGCCTTAGATTGGGCTCTGGAAATGGAGGATCGGGGGGCGGGCGAGATTATGCTGACCTCCATGGACGCCGACGGCACCCTAGCTGGCTATGACATCCCCCTCACCCAGGCCGTCACCCAGCGCGTCAACATCCCCGTGATCGCCAGCGGCGGCGCCGGGACACTCGAACACATCCACGACGCCGTGACCACCGGCGGCGCCCAGGCGGCGCTCGTCTCCAGCATCGTCCATTACGGGACATTTACGGTCGGCGAGATCAAAGATTATCTGGGCGAGCGCGGCATTCCCGTCCGCCGGGTGTGACAGTGAATATGAAATGATAAGCCCGACCTCCATGTTGCAAAGCATGGAGGTCTTTTTTATGGGACGATCCCGGAATTTCGCTTATCTCTCCCGGAATTGAACTATCGTTTTTACGAATAAGATCGTAAGATAAAGCTGTAATGATAAGAAAAACT
>JAOQAA010000173.1 GCA_025963815.1 Capsulimonas sp. | reverse complement strand
GCTGTTTATGAGGACGACGAAGAAGGCACCGTGCCCGCCGTCGCGTGGGCCTCGCTGGCCGTCACCGACCCCGCCGGTCGTAAGCATCTGTTCAGCCTCACCAAACCCGTCACCACGATCGGGCGCTCGCGCAACGCGGCCAACGATTTGGTGCTGAGCGACGACGGTCTGGTCTCCAAGGCGCACGCGCGTATCGAAAGAGAGCGCGATGGCCGGTTTACGCTTTACGATCTCTCGAGCACCAACGGCGTGACGGTGAACGGAGCGCGGATGGTGGACAACCGCGCGCTGGCGCCCAGCGATGAGATCGTGATCGGAACGACGAAGCTGATCTTCCAGCAGGCGTCCCCCGCGCAAACCGCTTCTCCCGCTCCGCGAACGCCGGCCGCCGCCAGACCGGCCGCCGCGGCCGCCGCGCCGGCGGCGAAGCCCGTGGATGGACCGCGCCGGGCAAAGCTGGTCGCCGCAAACGGCGTCGAGTATCTTTTAGCGTCGGAGACGCTGATCGGCCGCGCCGTGACGGCGGACCTGGTGATCGATGATCCTTCAGTCGCCACCCGCCATGCGCGCATCGTTTCGCCAGACCCCAGCACCTACTATCTGGAGGATCTGGAGAGCGCCCATGGGACGCGCCTGAACGGCCGCCGCGTACCACCGGGCCAGCGCGCGATCCTTGCGAATGGCGACATCGTCGCCATCGGAACGCGCGAGCTTCGCTTCGCGGGGGGCGCGTCGTGATTGTTCTCCTGGGATTGATGCGCTTCGTGTTTCTCGGATTGCTGCTTCTTGTCGTGCTTTATACGCTGAACCTGGCCCGGAAATATATGGACTGAACGGCATACCATATTATTCAATTGTTTTGATATAAAAGATAATGGGTAGAGTCGTTGGACGAAGGCCCCTCTCTGGAAATGATATGCACGACCTACAAGTAATCGTCGAGCGGCGGTGGAAAAGTCATCCCTGCAATGTCCATGAAGCGCGCGCCGCCACCAGGGCTTTCGTGGATCATTACGCCGCCGATCTCACGGACCTTATCGAGCTCGCCATTGGCGAAGCTTGCGCCAACGCGGTGGAGCATGGGTCTCCGCAAGGGGAAGAGAACTTTTTTGTCCTGCGCTGTTTGATTGCCGTCCAAACTCATCTGCTGATTTTTGAAGTGCTGGACGAAGGCACCGAATTTTCTCTCAAAGAGAACACGCCGGAAAAGATGCCCGATCTGACCGCCGAGGGCGGGCGCGGGCTGTTTTTGATCCGCTCGATCATGGACAATGTCGCGCTAGAGGCATCCGGCGACGGCCTGACGGTCCGTATGATCAAAGCTTTTGTTCCGGCGGACTAGATTTCGTGACAAACCTTTGTTCGATTTGTGCTATAATAACACATCATGGTAGCAAGAATTCCGAGTTTGGAGGAGAAGCTC
This sequence comes from Capsulimonas sp., assembly GCA_025963815.1. Taxonomy (GTDB): domain Bacteria; phylum Armatimonadota; class Armatimonadia; order Armatimonadales; family Capsulimonadaceae; genus Capsulimonas. The sequence continues at coordinate 9,664 of JAOQAA010000173.1, read as the reverse complement.
AAAGGCCTCCCGACTCAGCCAGGATGTTATCTCTATAAAGACGCCGCCGGCGAGATCATCTACGTCGGCAAAGCGATCAACCTCCGAAATCGCGTACGCTCGTACTTTCAAAAGAGCGCCAAACATTCCCCGAAAACGCGCAAGCTCATCTCCCGCACGGTGGACCTCGACTACGTGGTCGTGGACAGTGAGCTGGAAGCGCTGATCCTTGAGTGCAATCTCATCAAGGAACACCGGCCGCATTACAATATCCGACTGCGCGACGACAAGCAATATCCCTATCTCATTCTCACGACCAACGAGCCTTTTCCAAGGCTGCTCGTGACTCGGCGCGTCAAGAAGGACGGCGCCAAATATTTTGGCCCCTTCACCAATTCCCGCGCCGTCTGGGACAGCCTGCGTCTGATCTATCGCCTATTCCCACTCGTCACCTGCCGCAAGCGCTGGGATAACAAGCCCGTGCAGCGCCCCTGTCTCTACCACCACATGGGCCGATGCCCGCACGCGCCTTGCGCGGGCCTGGGCAACGCGGAGGAGTACCGCAAGATGGTGGACGACGTGGCGCTGTTTCTGGATGGCAAACAAGAAAAGCTCGTCCAGCAGTTACGCGTCGAGATGGAAGAGGCATCCGAGGATCTCCAGTTCGAGCGCGCCGCGCGCCTTCGTGACCAGATCGCCGCAGTCGAGACCCTGATCGAGCGTCAGAAGGTCGTGTCCACCAACGCCGCCGACCAGGACGTGGTCGCGATCGTCAACGAGCATGGCGAATCGGCCGTCCAAATGTTTTTCATTCGCAACGGCAAATTAATCGGCCAGGAGCACTTCCTCTTGGAAGGTCTGGAAGATGAAGAGGGCGTGGAAAACGCCACCGGCGAGTTCCTGAAACAGTACTACCAGGACGCGGCGTATGTCCCGGCCGAGATCATCCTGCCGACGCACGTCGAGGAAACGGTGATTATCGAGCAGTGGCTGCGCCAGAAGAAGGGGACCAAGGTCACACTGACCGTTCCCGAGCGCGGAAGCAAGCGCCAGCTTCTGGACATGGCCATCGGCAACGCCAAGCTCGCCCTGGAACAGATGCGCACGAATACTCTGACCGAGTACGATCGGACGATGGGCGCCCTCATGGAACTGCAAGACGCTCTCGGCCTGGACACGCCTTTAGAACGCATCGAAGCGTACGATATCTCGACGATCCAGGGCAGTTTCTCGGTCGGCGGCATGGTGGTCTTCGAAGAAGGCAAGCCCGCGAAGTCCGAGTATCGCCGTTTCAAGATCCAGAAGCCGACCAATACGGGAGAGCCGAACGACTTCGCCATGATGCGTGAAGTGCTGACGCGCCGTCTCAAAGAAGCGAAGTCCGGCAATCCTAAGTTCAGCAAGCTCCCAGACTTGATGCTGATCGATGGCGGCAAAGGCCAGCTGGGCGTCGCCGTCTCGGTCGCCAAGGAGATGGACATGGAGCTGAACATGATCGGCCTCGCCAAGCAATTCGAGCTGGTCTACCAGCCCGGCCAGGCGCAGCCGCTCGCGCTCCCGAAAAACTCCCAGGCCCTGTTTTTGCTGCAGCGCATCCGCGACGAAGTGCACCGCTACAGCGTCACCTACCACCGAACTCTGCGCGGCAAGAACGCAACCCTCTCTGTACTGGACACCATCCCCGGCATCGGCCTGACGCGCCGCCGCGAGCTGCTCAAGTTCTTCGGCAGCGTCGAACGGATGAAAAACGCGTCCGTGGAACAGCTCGCCGCCGCCCCGGCGATGAACAAGCGGCTGGCCGCGACGATCCACAAGATGCTGCATGGGAACGTGGGGTAGGACTTGGTCCTCCCTTCGGCTCCGCGCGATCCTGTGTTCTAACCAGCCGCGTCCTGCGGTCGCCCCCGCCTGTTACACTCCGTCGCTTCGCGCCACCCCTCCCGGGTTACACCCACCCCGTTGCTTCGGGCCACCCCTCCCGCAACTCGAGGGGAGTTCAGAAAATAACACAGACGGTTTTCGTCAGAGCATCTCTTATAACCCTTCCCATTGCGGGATGGGTAGGCCGAAGGCCGGGGTGGGTGTAACTCGGGGTTGTGCAGAAGGACGGAGGCGGGTAGAACGCGGGGTGGGTCTGCCGGGTACAATAACCCCAGTCGGTTGCACGTCATCATTTTCCTCAAGAGGACCCGTATGCAGATTGTCTATCGCTGGGCGGTTGGCGCGATCGCCCTTTATATCACCGTACTGCTGGCCCAGTATTTTCACCTGGGCATGTGGCTGGATCCGGGATTTAAGGGCGCCTTCGCCGCCGTGATCGCCGTCGCCGTGCTGGGAATCGTGAACGCCGTGATTCGGCCCATCGTGCAGCTGCTAGCTCTCCCGCTGACGTGTTTGACCTTTGGACTATTCTCCTTTGTCATCAATGCGCTGATGTTCTGGCTGGTGGGGGTGGTCGTGCCGGGCTTCCACGTAAAAGGATTCATCACGCCGCTCTTCGGCTCGATTGTTATGAGCGTGATTTCTGGCATGCTCAATCATTTGTTGATTTCTGACCGTGAAAAGCAGAGGCGTTAATGGAACTTGTGGTGATTACAGGCATGTCCGGCGCGGGCAAAACAGTGGCCGCGCGCGTGTTTGAGGACATGTCTTACAATGTGGTGGATAACCTGCCGCCGGTGCTGCTGCCGGAGCTGGTGGAGAAGTGTCTGGCCGTGAAGGACCAGGGGATGGGCGGCCTGCTGGCGGTGGTGATCGATGCGCGCGCCGGCTCGTTCTTTATGGGCTGGGAGCCGGCGTTGAAGCTGATCCGGCGTATGGGCGTTGAGCCGAAGGTGCTGTTTTTAGACGCCGTGGACGCCGCGCTCGTGCAGCGCTTCAAAGAAACCCGCCGCAAGCATCCGATCTTCGACGAGCAGGGCGGGATACTCGGCAGCATCAAGCTGGAACGCACGATGCTGGAGCCGATGAAGGAAACAGCGAACAAGGTCATCGATACGTCGGACCTGGATACGCACTATTTCCGTAATTTGCTGCTTTCGGCTTTTGCTCCGCAAGACGACAAGAACAAAGGGCTGACCGTCACCATCTCCTCGTTTGGTTTCAAATACGGTCTGCCGCTCGACGCAGACTTAGTGTTCGACGTGCGGTTTCTCGTCAACCCCCATTATGTGGACGAATTGCGTCCCTGCGACGGCCGCGATCCCGATGTGGAAGCGTTTGTGATGGGAGACCCGGACTGTGCGCCGTTTTTGGCGAAGATTTACGATCTTCTGGACTTTTGCGTGCCGCAGTATATCGAGGAAGGCAAGGCTTATCTGACCGTTTCCATTGGCTGCACGGGCGGGCGGCACCGATCCGTCGTGGTTGCCGAGAAACTGGCCGCGCATCTGCGCGGGCGAGATTATCGGGTTCTGACCCAGCATCGCGACGTGGATAAGTAATGATCAAGCAATTGCGCTCGGCGGTGAAGTGGCTTTACCCAGGCATGCGGGTAAAGCGCTGGATGCTGCTGACGTTCCTCGGCGTGATGCTGGTGATCGTCGGCGCCGCGCTCGCCACGAATCTGATGGGCCTCACCTATATCCAAAACCTGGACGACTTGACGAAGCTGATCATTACCAAGACGCGCTTCCCACCTCCCAGCCCCTTTCAATTTGTGGTGATGGGATTGGTCATTGGCGCGATCGGCTTTACATTCGTGCTGATCTCCATCGTGCAGTTCAATCGATCGGTGCTGGCCGTGGTGGCCCCGGACGCGCGCGATAACCTCGCCGACCGCATCTTCGTGCGCCGCAGCTTGGCGCAGGGGCAGCGCATCGTCGTCCTGGGCGGCGGCACGGGTCTTTCGACGATGCTGCGCGGTTTGAAAGAGTACACCAGCAACATCGTCGCCGTCGTCACGGTGACCGACAACGGCGGCTCGTCCGGTCGCCTGACCCAGCAAATGGGCATCCTGCCTCCGGGCGACCTGCGCAACTGTCTGGTCGCGCTCGCCGACGCCGAACCAACGCTCTCACGCCTCTTCCAATACCGATTCGAAGACAATCACGAGGGCCTCGCCGGCCATAGCTTCGGCAACTTGTTCATTGCAGCGATGACGACGATCTACAAGGGAAACTACGAAGACGCCATCGCCGCGACGGCCAAGGTTCTGGCGATTCGTGGCAAGGTCTATCCGTCCACGACACAGAATGTCGCCCTCTTAGGAGAGCTGGAGGATGGGACGATCGTCGAGGGCGAAACCGAGATCGTGCATCAGCCGCTGCCGATCAAACGGATGTATATCCGGCCTGAGAGCGCGCAGCCACTCCCCGAAGTCCTGCGCGCCATCAAAGAAGCTGACGCGATTATTTTAGGCCCCGGCAGCGTCTACACCAGTGTTGTTCCCAACTTATTGGTGGACGGGATCGCCGACGCGATCTCGCGCAGTAAGGCTGTGAAGGTCTACGTCTGCAATGTCATGACCCAGCCGGGCGAGACGCAGGGTTTTACCGCCTCGGATCATATCAAGGCCATCACCGAGCATGCGCCGGGCAAAAAGATCGTGACGCATGTACTGGTGAACAAAGAACGGCCCGCGCCGGAGCTGCTGGAGAAGTACGAGAAGCACGGTCAGAAGTTTGTGGAGCCGGATCTGGATGCGATCCGCGCGCTGGGCTACACGCCGGTGCCAGGAAACTTTATCTCCCAGGCGGATATGGTGCGGCACGATTCCGCACGGCTCGCCGAGGCGATTTTCCGGATTGTCCTCTGAGGGTGGCGCGCGAATAAATATGTCGAAAAAAGAAAGTGAAATCGGCGCGAGTACGTGGAATAATGATTTTAGAAGACGGGAATTGGCCCGCCATGGGAGGTTACGTGCATATGACGCCACCGCAGCCCAAGGTAAGCTACTGATCACGCCAGGAATTGGCGATACGCCATTACGGACGGCCATTCAGAAGCAGGTAAGCGAACGATCCGGGGCCCAACCCCAAGGTTTGAACAAGGCGGCCGGACAACCCGACAGGCTATGTCGTCCTACCGATCTTCAATAAAATCGCTGTCCAGTCTCACAAACTTCAAAGAAAAACAGCCCCTTCCTCCGGTCTTCAATGACCGGAGAAAGGGGCTTTATTTTTTAGGCCGCTCGCTCCAGCCCAAAGTTCTCCGCGTACAGTCCGCGAATCTTCCCAATCTCCTCCTCGGTCAATGGCGTCTGATCCGGCGCGGCGCAGAACTCTTCCAGCTGCTGCTCGTCGTAGATGTTCGGCAGCGCGGAGGCCAATGTCGGTTCGCTCCAGAGGAACTGCAGCGCGGCTTGGCCGAGTGTGCGGCCCGTGCCTTCGGTCAGGAAGGCGAGCTGGGCGATCTTTTTGAGGCCGTCTTCGAGCCACGCCTTGCGCTTGTCGGTGCTGGTGATGCGCCAGTTGCGATGGTCGCCGGGTGCGAACTCGGTCTCGGTGGTGTAGTTGCCTTCGAGCAGGCCCGAGGCGTGGGGGACGCGCACCATGACGCCGCCGCCAGTCTCGCGGGCGGCCGCGAAGACGCGCTCGCCGAGCTGCTGTTCGAGCAGGTTGTAGATAATCTGGACGCTCGCCACGTGGCGCTTCTGGAAGGAATATTCGCCTTCTTCGCTTTGGCGAATATCAATGGCCGGTCCGAGCGCCGTGCCGATGTGCCGGATCTTGCCTTCAGTCTTCAATTCTTCTAAGGCGGCGAAGAGATCGTCGTTGTCGATGGCGTCGACTCGGCAGTTGTGCAGTTGGTATAGATCGATGTAATCGGTCCCGAGGCGCTTCAGGCTCTCCTCGCAGGCGTGCTTGAGATAGGCGGGCGACCAATCGTGCGGGCGCTCGCGCTGGCCGGGCTGGATGCCGGGGTTGGTGTAGAAGTCGTAGCCGAACTTCGTCGCGATCACCATCTTGTCGCGATGCTCGCCGAGAGCCTGTTTCAGAATGGTCTCGCCAAGGCCGTCGCCGTAGACATCGGCGGTGTCGTAGAACGTGACGCCGAGTTCGAAGGCGCGGCGCAAGAGGCGCAGGCGCAGCGCTTCGTCGGTGACGCCCCACATCCCCGTGCTGACGGTCCAAACGCCGAAGCCGACAACGGACGCGGTCAAGTCCGTATTTCCAAATTTGCGATACTGCATGGCTGTTCGTCTCCTGTTGACGCAATGTCAACATTGTACCCCGCGTCGCCACGGGTCGGGTATAACGGAGACAAGGATGGTAACGTTTATGCTCCCGGAAACACTGACGGTCGCGCTCAAGGAATGGGCGGTGGTTCAGCGCTCGCTGCTTGAGGGCCACCAATTGATGCTGCTGCGCAAGGGTGGGATCATCGAGGAGACGGGCGATTTCGATCTGAAAGCCACCGAGTTTCTGATCTATCCGAACTACGCGCACGAGACGGAGCGGCTGGGAGACTTGCAGCCGTGCTTCGGGCAGTGGCTGCGCGAGGAGGAAGCGCGCCGGCCTCCCGCGGGGTTTGTCCGGATCGAAGCCGCCGCCCAGGTGACCGATGTGGTGCGGGTGGATAACCGTGAGACAATGGTCAAGATGTCGCCGCAGCATATCTGGAGCCGCCAATTTATTGACGGCCGGTACGATTGGGAACCCTACAAGCCGATCTTTCTTCTTTTGCTGCGCGCCTATGCTCTGCCCGAACCACGTGTCCTGCCGATGTTATCTTCGTATGGCGGCTGCCGATCGTGGATCGAGATTGCGGAGCCAATCTCTACCGTGGGAGCGGCGCCCGCCGTTTCAGACGAACATTTTGATCGCCGGCGGGAGCTGACTCGTGGATTGCTGAAAGATTGATCGCGGGGCGCCCTGAGAAGATTGCTTTGACTTGCCGATAATGAACGCGTAGAATCCTCGGTGAATGTAGGGGTAATCATGCTTTCTTCGCGTCAAAGGCTGGGAGAACTACTTGTCTCCCATCGGCTCATCTCTCAGGAGCAGCTGGAAAATGCGCTGGCGGCTCAGCGTCATCGGTTTCAGCCGCTGGGTCAGATCCTGATGCAGCAAAATCTGATCACGGAAGAGCGACTCCTGCAGGCGTGCGCTCTGCAAAAGGGGTTCGCCGCCTGGCACCTCCAGCACGATCCGCCCACCAAGGACGCGCTGGAATTCGTTCCCGCGAATCTTTGCCGCAGCTATCAGATCCTCCCGGTGCAGGCCAAGGCGGGACGTTTGTTCCTGGCCATGCGTGACCCAAGCGACGTCGATGCGCTTGATATGGTTCGCGATCTTTGCAAACTTCGTATCGAGCCTGTTTTGGCGAACGAAGACCGTCTTGCCGCCCTGATCGAAGAAATCCATGGGCAGGCAGTGGCCGTCAACGACACGATGAGCAAGCTTGTGACTCAGGCTCTCGATGAGTTCACGACCGATCAGAACGCCAGCGACGGCGCCGTCAGCGAAGCGGAGATGCGCCCGGTCGTCGGCCTGATCAATCAGATCCTCGCCGAAGCGATCAAGATGCGCGCCAGCGATATCCATCTGGAGCCGCGCAAGGATCGTGTCGAGTTCCGGTACCGTATCGACGGTCAATTGCAGAAGATGCATGAGATCCCGAACAAGCTGCAGGCTGCCTTGATCGCGCGTCTCAAGATCATGGCGCAGATCGATATCGTCGAATATCGTATTCCTCAAGACGGCCGGATCGAAGTGACGGTGGATGGCCGCACGATCGACCTGCGCGTCTCGATCCTGCCCAACTATCACGGTCAGCGCGTGGTTCTGCGCGTTCTGGACAAGAGCCAGACCTTGCGACAGCTTCCCGAACTCGGCTTTTCCGACCACAATTTCAAGCTCTTCGGCGACATGATCCAGAAGCCGTACGGCCTGGTGCTGGTCACGGGGCCGACGGGGTCGGGCAAAACGACGACGCTGTACGCCGCTTTGAACAAGCTCAAGAATGAAACCAATAACATCATGACCTGCGAGGATCCGGTCGAGTACGCCATCGACGGGATCAACCAATCGCACGTCAACGAAAAGGTCGGTCTGACGTTCTCCGCCCAGCTGCGCGCGATCCTGCGCCAGGACCCGGACATCGTCCTCGTCGGCGAGATCCGGGATAAGGAGACAGCGGAGACGGCCATCCGCGCCTCGCTCACCGGCCACCTGGTTTTGAGCACACTGCACTGTAACGATGCTCCCAGCGCCATCCCGCGATTGGTGGACATGGGCATCGAGCCGTTTATGCTGAGCACCGCCTTGATCGGCGTCACCGCCCAGCGTCTCGTCCGCCAGCTCTGTCCCGAATGCCGCGAGCAATACTCGCCGAACTCCGAAGAGCGCTCCGTGCTTGGCAATATGTACACCGGCGACGTCCCATTGCTCTGGCGGCCCAAAGGCTGCCCGCGCTGCAGTGGCAACGGCTATCGTGGACGGAACGGAGTCCACGAGATCCTGCCGATCGGACCGCAAATGCAGAGCCTAGTCGCGAACTGCGCGTCGATGGACGAACTGAAAAAGGTCGGCTCCACCTATGGCTACGAGACGATGCAGGAAGACGTCTGCCGCCGCGTTGTGAAGGGTGAAACCTCGTTCAATGAAGCGCGCCGCCTGATCTTCTTCGATACGGTATCGCCCGCGCAATACCCCACTGCTCAGACCGTTCCACAACCCGTGGCGGTCGAGCGCGCCGCTTAAATATCGCCGTCGCCGGATTGGAATTGCTTCCAATCCGGCGGCTTTTTTTTCTCCCACGCTCTTTTCGGCTATACTAACGCTATCGCGTTCGCCGCCGCGTCTTCGCCGGCGCCGCCAGCGAAAGGAGCCGCCGTTATGTATCGTCAGTCCCGCAAAGGGTATATCGAGGAGCAGATCGAGAAGATCGGCCTGATCCTCACCCTCATTCTCACCGGCCGGCAAGCCGATCCCCAGAAGGGCGGCATTGAAGAGATCAAGAAAAGCTGCAAGACGCTCACCGGCGTCGACATCAGCCTTCTTCTGGCCCTTCCCGTAGACCGTCTGCCGACCCTCTTCGAAGGCGCCCTCGGCTACGACGCCGGCCGCTCCCTCGCCGCCGGCATTCTGCTTGATGAGCGCGCCCAGCTATTCCACGACCAAAACCTAGCCGCCTCCGCTTTCGCCGCCTGGCCAAAGGCTCTTCTGCTGATCGTGGAAGCGCTGATTGCCGAAGAAGGCTTCCGTACACCGGAGTTTCGGGGCCGAGTCCAAGCGATCTTGGAGAAGCTAGGCCCGGATGGAGTGACGCCGAAGATCGAGGAGCGGCTGGCGACTTATCGCAAAGTCGTAGGATAAGTTCTCCGGAAAACTCGCTGGCAAATTGAGCCGATACTGGCGAGGTTGCTGCTTTTCCCGAGCGTCCTTATGTTTTGCCAAAAAAGCCGGTCCTCACTTGAGGACCGGCTTTTTTGCGCTGGAGCAGGCCAGCGGGTTTATTCAGCGAGGAGCACATTATGCCAAATCAGAAAATCGCGGATGTGGCCGCCGAGGCGATGCATGACAGTTCGTTTGAGTCGAAAAAAGGATACTGCTCGCGCTTCGTCCGGCAGGTCGTTGCAAAAGCGCACGGAAGTAAGTATAGCGGACTCTTTGGGGCGTCCGCGATCGATACCGGCCATAACTTCAAGCGGGCGGGGCTGGATGTGAATGTCACGCACGCGAACGATCTGGAGATCGGGGATATCCTGTTTAAGATGGTAGGGAGCGGCGGCTTTGGCCAT
>JAOQAA010000151.1 GCA_025963815.1 Capsulimonas sp. | reverse complement strand
CCCGCCCAGGGCCGATCCGGCGTGTTGGGTGCATAGGCATGAATCTGCGAATCAATGATCATCAACAGCGTCCTTTGTTTCCAGCTTGATCTTCTTCCCTCTCCCCCCGGGAGAGGGACCGAGGGTGAGGGCAATCTTCGCGCCACCACATAAGCAAATGACGCCATTGTGTCTTCCTGCCGGCGGTAAGTCCAGTACTCCGTACGGTCGAGCAGGAGCCATCCCGACTCGCGGGTAAAGAACGCGGCGAGGTCGTCGGCCGTGGCGAGATAGCGATCGCCCACTAAAGCGCCCCAGGCAAGCATGGCGGGGCTGAAGACACCCACCGCGCAGATTCCGCCCGGCTTCGTGCTTTGTTTCAGCCGGGAGATATGCGCGGGGCCTTCTTCGGGCGTTAAAAATTGATAGACGTTGGCTGCGAGCGCGAGGTCATAGGCATCGTGCGGATAGGCGAACTCGCGCACGTCTCCAAGAGCGACGTCGACCCGGCCGACGGGCGTACCGTCGCGCGCCAGCAAGGCGGTGAGTTTGACGAGGCCAGTCGGCGCGACATCGCGAGCAGTGACTTGCAGGCCGGCGGCCGCGAGAAAGGCGGTGTCGCGTCCCTCGCCGCAGCCGAGGTCCAGCGCGCGGGCGGCGTAGGGATCGCCGTCAAACGTTTCAAAAAAGCGCAGGGCGGTGCGGGCAAGCTGGCTCGGCTCATCCCCAAAGGTGTAGGATTTGGGATTGGCCGCGTAGATCGGCTCCCAATCGGCGGGCGTTTGAAATGGTGTGCTGCTCATGAGGTGTCATTCGACAGGCGACACCGATTCTCTTGCCCGCGTTTGGAGAATGGCAGGAGGGAAGGCAGGATATTTGCCCGTTCAAATGGAAGGAGAGGGGCAACGAACACACGATTGCGACGAGGCTATTTTATGTCCACTCCCCTATCCATTCAGCTCTACACCCTGCGCGAGGAAGCGAAGAACGATTTCTTCGGCGTATTGGAAATGCTCGCCGAGACAGGTTACAAAGGCGTCGAATTCGCCGGACTGCACGGCAAGACAGCGACGGAAGTCGCCGCGAAGCTTGCCTCACTGGGACTGACGACCAGCAGCAGCCATGTGGGACTTCCCACTCCGGAAAACATCCATGAGATGGCCGACACCGAAAAGACCCTCGGCAATTCCCTGCTGATCAGCGGCTTCGGGCCCGACGATTTCAAAGATTCCGAAGCGCTGAAGCGCACAGCCGACAAATTCCAAACCGCCGTCGACTTGGCCCAGAGCGAAGGGCTCAAATTTGGCGTTCATAATCACTGGTGGGAGTTCGCCACGATCGATGGTCGGCTCCCTTACGATGTCCTGCTGGAGACCGTTCCCGATCTCTTCGGTGAATTGGACGTTTACTGGGTCGCGGTCGGCGGTCTGAACGTTCCGGACGTAATCGCACGCCACGCGTCGCGTATGCCGCTTCTGCACATCAAGGACGGCCCAGCCGTTCAAGGCAAAGCGCATGTCGCCGTCGGCAGCGGAACGCTGGACTTCGCGCCAATGGTCGCGGCCGCCGATCCGAACGTGCTGCAATGGCTCGTCGTGGAGTTAGATGAGTGCGATACGGATATGACGGAAGCCGTCAAACAAAGCTACAAGTTCCTGACGGAAAGCGGTCTGGCGGCGGGTAACAAGTAGGAAGCCCGGCATTCTCAGCTTCGTCAAATTTGCGTTGAAAGCACAGGATTATCGGCCGGGCGCGAGCCCTGTGCTTTGTCGAACAATGAGCGCGGGTGGAACAAAAACCTGGGCGTCAGTTTCCGAGAGCAGTATCGCGACAGCCTTGAGGGCCATCTCCGGTATTTGCTGCTGGATGGTGGACAGAGGCGGCTGTGCGAGACGGCTCGGGGCGTCATCGCCAAATCCCATTACCGACATCTGCTCCGGGACCGAGATTCCGTTGTCCGAAAGCCATCTCAGCGCGGCCAAGGCGCCGGCGTCGGATGTCGCAAAAAGCGCCGTATAGGGTGCGCCCGAATAACACAACTCCGGCATACGGCGATAGACGATCTCGGGCGAGTCTTCCCAAAACTGCGTCCCGCAGTAAAAGATGTGTGAGCCTTCTAATTGGTATTCCGCCACAACGGCATGGAACTCTCGGGCGCGAATACGCACCGTCTCTGCTTCTTCCGGCTCATTGACGAGGTACAAGATGCGCCGGTGCCCAAGCTCCATCAAGTGTTTCATTCCAAGGCGGATCCCCAGGGCGTTATCCGTTCCCACATAAGAACCATCAGAGCCAGGGATCAGTGTATCCGCTGTGACGCATCGATATTTCTTGATGCTCAGAGCGAGGCTCAGATCGCGCGCGGTCCGCTGCGGCACCCCAAGAATGATCACGCCTTCTTCGCTGGGCAACGTTGTCAGGCGACGCAGCATTTCGGCGACGCGCTCGTCCTGGTGTGTCCGATACACCTGCATGCGCAGATTTTCAAACGCACAGGCAGCGGCGAATTCCTCCAAAAACTCGTTCAGAAAATCCGAGTGGTAGTGGGAAACGAAAACGCCGACCGATGATAAGCCCGGTCCGTTCATAGGGTTAATCGTCCAGCAGATCGCCGAGCAGATCCAGCGCCTCGGCGACACCGGCGGAGAAGGCTTCCAATACGGTATCGATCTGTTCTCGGGTGATCACCAGAGGCGGCTCAAACCGAATGACCTTGGGATTGTTGAGTGTGTAGGCGGCGATGACGCCCCGATGGATCATCGTGCCGATCACGAGCTTACCGATGTCGCTGTCGGTGAACTCGACGCCGAGCATCAGTCCCAGACCGCGCGCTTCGCGCAGCACGTGTGGGAATTGCCCCTGCACGCGGCGCAGTCCATCCAAAAAGTAAGCGCCGTTCTCGGCGGCGCGCGCCGCAAGATCTTCTTCCTGGGTGGCCTCGATCGCCGCCAGCGCCGCAACGCAGGCAAGCTCGCCGCCGCCGAAGGTGCTGGAGTGCAGAAACGGGTTCTCGCGGAAGACTTTGTCCCAGATCACCGCCGTCGCCACCATGGCGCCGATCGGCATCACGCCGCCGCCGAGGGCTTTGGCGAGGGTCATGATATCGGGCTGGACGCCCCAGTGGTCCACCGCGAACATCTTGCCGGTGCGTCCCAGGCCAGTCTGCACTTCATCCACAATCAAGAGGACACCATGCTCGTCGCAGATCCGGCGGAGGGCGAGAAGGTAATCGTCGCCGGGCATTTGGATGCCGCCTTCGCCCTGGATCGGCTCGATGATCACGGCGGCGGTCCGGTCGGTGATGGCCGCCGCGACGGCGTCGGCGTCGTTCCAGGGAACGTGGTGGAAACCGGGGATCAGCGGCTCGAATGGGGCTTTGAACAGATCGCGTCCCGTGGCCGAGAGCGCGCCAAGCGTCTTGCCATGGAACGCGCCATGGGTCGCGATGAAATCGGTCTTGCCAGTCGCCATGCGCGCGGCTTTCAGCGCCGCTTCCATCGCTTCAGCGCCCGAGTTGCAGAGAAACGAATATTGCAGTTCGCCCGGCGTGATCTCGGCGAGCTTGGCCGAAAGGTCCGCGAGCGGCTTGTTCAAAAACGTCTTGGAGCCCATCGGAATGAAGTCCAATTGGCGCTTGACGGCATCCACGACTTTCGGGTGGCGGTGCCCCAGCGAGAAGACCCCATAGCCGCCAAGGCAGTCGATATAGGTGTTGCCTTCGAGGTCGGTGAGCGTGGCGCCTTCGGCCTTGTGCTCGATATGGTCGAAGCCGCCGATTTTGAGCAGCGCGACCTGCGTGGGATTGACGTGCTTCTGGTACTTTTCGATCACGTCCTGTGTGATCGCTTCGATCTCGGAAGGGGTTTGCATACGATTACTGTAACCGACCCACGCGCGGTTTGTCAACCCAGATTCATACGACGAACCAATTCGCCCCTCCATCGCGTATAATAATCAGTACAGAGGGAACATCGTCATGGCGACACTCCAGCAGCCCCAAATTCAATCCGGCGCAATCTCCTCCACGCTCAGGCAAGTCAAGGGACGCCTGCGGCGCGAGCGGTGGATCCGTCAGGCGTCGCTCGGCGCGCTAATCGGCGTCGGGCTGTCGCTTGCCATCGTTGCCCTCGACAAGTTCGACCTCGTCCCGGACTGGCTAATGCTGGAATGGTTCATTCCCTTCGCCATTTTGATCGGCCTCGGCGTCGCCACCATCACCGCCTTCGCCCAGCCCATCTCCACCATGGAAGCCGCGCGCATGGCCGAAATGCGCCTGGGGCTGAAGGAGCGCTTCTCATCGGCGCTGGAGTTCGAGCGTTTCGGCCGGCAAGAAATCGATCCCGACCAGGCCACGCTGCTGCATCTTCAGCAGCAGGACGCGCTCGCGCACGCGCGCAGCCTCAAGCCCAGCGACGCCGCGCCGTTCCGCCTTCCCTGGCAGGCCAAGGCGCTGATCGCCGCGACGCTCGTCCTGATCGCCGTCATCCTCCTTCCCCGCTTTCCCGGCGTCACGCCCCCCGGCCTCACGGCCGAGCGCGGGGTCGTCCAGGCAGAGGGCAAGAAGCTGGAGAAGCGCGCCCGCCTGATCGAGAAGCAGGCCGAAATGCAGCATCTCGAAGGAACGCGCCACGTCGCCCAGCAGATGCGAAAACTCGGCGCCGTGATGTCGCGCGGTCACCTGGATAAACAGCGCGCGCTCAAACGATACTCCAAGCTGACCCAGGAGATGGCGGACCTCCAGCGCAAGCTTCAGGGATCGCAGGCGGCGGCGAACGGCGGTAAGAGCCTCTCCGACGCGGGCAAGCAGCTGGAACAAGCGCTCGCCAGCCAGAATGCCTCCGGTCAATCTCCTCAGGGTCAGAGCGGCAAGGCCGACCCGAAGTCGGCAGGCGACAAGGGCAAGGCCGGCTCAAAAGACGGCAAGTCGGGCAATAAGCCAGGCGAAAAAGACGGTCAGAAAAACTTCAATGTTCCTGGAGGCCAGAACAGCCAGTCCTCCGATCCCGGCTCCCTCGGGGCGCATGGCCCGCAGACGCCTGAAATGAAGAAGGCTGTCGAAGGCATGAAGAAGGGCGACTCCAAGTCGCTCAGCGATCAATTGCGTGAATTGGCGAAGCGCACGGAAACTGGCAAGATGACGCCGCAGGAGCAGCAGGCGGCCGCCGACGACATGCAGAAGCTCGCCAATGCTCTGGAAGGCACTCCGCTGAAGGAAACGCAGAAGCACGCCCAGGCCGCCGAAGAAGCATTGCGCCAGGGCGACAAGCAAAAAGCCGCCAGCGAAATGAAACAGGCCGCCGACGCCGCCGACAAAGAAATGAAGCAGCAGCAAGACGCGAAAGGCATGAAGAGCGCGCAGAACGCGCTGCGCAAGAGCCAGGGCGAGATGGCCCGTTCGTCCAGCGCCAGCGATGTGGACAACGCGCAGAGCGGCGGCGAAAGCGGCGAAGGCTCCGAGTCCGAAAGCGACTCCAGCGGCGATCCCAACGGCCAGATGGGCGGAAACTCCGCCGCGCAGCAATCGGCGATGGATCGCCTCTCTCAGGGCAAAGGTTACGGTAAGGGTAAAGGCCAGGGACAAGGTCAAGGCCAGGGGCAAGGCAGCGAACCTGGCTACGAAGGCAACGGGGGCGGGGGCGGCGCGAACAAGGCTGGGAACGGAAAGTCGCAAGCCGGCAAAGGTCAGACGCCAAGCGGCAAGCAAAAGGCCGCCAAGTTCGAAGGCGAGGGACGCAAGTTCAAAAGTCTCGACCCCAACGCGGCGCGCAAAGCGCGCATCTACCTGGGCAAGCCCGGCGCTGGCAAAGAAGGCATTGGCCGCCTCGGCCCGCTCGTGAAAGCCGCACCCGGATCCACCACCAACGTGCAAAGCAAAGTGCCCTACTATGATTACGTCGCCCCCGCCAAGCAATCGGCGGAGAAGGCGATGGACAACGAGGACATCCCCCCAGCGTACAAAGGCTCGGTGCGGAAGTATTTCGACTCGCTGCAAGGCCAATAAGAACAAAAGCGACCACCGGGTGGCATGCCTGTAGCCCTGGACAGGCATGTTCTACGACCGAGAAGAAACGCAACGTTCCGCTTCGTACGCAATTCATGCCTGTCCAGGGCTACAGGCATGCCACCCGGTGGTCGAACACAAGCCACAAGCCAATATTATCGTTATAGCACTCCCAAAGGACACGCGCACCCATGGACGAATCCGCCGTCATTCAGTTTAAGAATAATTTTGCCCGCGTTCGCGCCGAGGTCGGCAAAGTCATCGTTGGGCATCAGGACATTGTCGATGGCGTTTTGATCTGTCTGCTGTCTGGCGGCCATGCGCTTCTGGAAGGGGTGCCAGGCCTTGGCAAGACGCTGCTGGTGCGCACGCTTTCCCAGGTGCTTGATTTGTCGTTCAACCGCGTGCAGTTTACTCCGGACCTGATGCCGGCGGACATTACCGGCACGAACATTTTGATGGAGAACGCCGAGGGGCGCAAGATCTTCCAATTCCAGCGCGGGCCGGTCTTCGCGCAGATCGTGCTCGCCGACGAAATCAACCGGGCAACGCCCAAGACCCAGTCGGCGATGCTGGAGGCGATGCAGGAGCACGCGGTGACTGTCGCCGGCATCCAGCATCAACTGGAAGAGCCGTTCTTCGTTCTGGCGACCCAGAACCCGATCGAGATGGAAGGCACCTATCCTCTACCCGAAGCACAGATGGATCGATTCTTGTTCAAGCTCATCGTGCCGTCGCCGACGCTTGCCGAGCTATCGGCCATTCTGGACCGGACGACCGGGACCGAAACGCCAACCGTGGAAAAAGTCCTGACCGGGCCGGAAGTGATGCTGATGCGGCAGGTGGCGCGCGAGGTGCCGGTGGCGTCGCATGTCCGCGAATACGCCGTGCGGATCATCCTGGCGACCCACCCGCGCTCGGAGACCGCGCCGGACATCACCAACCAGTTCGTGCGCTTCGGCGCATCGCCACGCGGCGCTCAGGCGCTGATCAAGGCCGCGAAGATTCGGGCGCTGCTCGATGGCCGCTACAACGTCGCCTTTGATGATATTTCGGCCGTCGCGCCCGCCGCCCTGCGGCATCGTATTATCCTGAACTTCGAAGGCGAGGCCGAAGGGATCGGAACCGACGCCGTTATTCGCGAGATCCTGAATAAGCTCACGGCGCAGATCGCGCGCGTGCAGGCTTAACGCCGTCCTATGCGTTTTTCCTCCTGGTGGGTCGCCCTGCTGCTGGTGACCCCGCTCCCCATCAGCGCCGGACAAAAAATCCGGCGCACGCCATGGGTGACTTACACGCTGATTGCCCTCAACGTCCTCGTTTATCTCGTGACGGCGCCCGACCGCTCGCCCGACCTCGGAAACCATCTGTTCCGGCTCTGGGGCCTGCTTCCGCTCGCCCCCCGGCCGGTGACGCTCGTCACATCGCTCTTTTTCCACGTCTCGCTCGTCCACCTCTTCTGGAACATGGCCTTTCTGTGGCTATTCGGGCCGCATGTGGAAGACGCCGTGGGGCCATGGACATTTTTGATCTTGTTTCTGGGAGGCGGAATCACGGCGGGACTGCTCCATATGGCGGTCGTCCTTCTGTTCGCCTCACACTTGCCCGCAAACCCCGAACCGCTGGTCGGCGCCAGCGGCGCCGTGTCCGCGATCCTGGCGCCGTTCGCCATCCGCTACCACCGGGCGCACTTGCGTCTGATCTGGCCGGTCGGATTTTTGCTGGGCAATATATGGGGCGACTTGGAAGCGCCGGCGCTGGCGGCTCTCGGCGTGTGGCTGGCCCAGAACCTCGCCGGCGCCGCGCGTGGTATTCTCGACCCGGCCAGCTGGGGCATCGCCTACTGGGCTCATCTGGGGGGCTTCGTGTTCGGGCTGCTTACGGCGGAGCTGACGGGGCTGTTCCGGGACGGACGCCAGGAGTACACGCTGGAGGACGCGCGCGCGGCGGCGGCGCTGGGCCGCGCGCGGCATGCCGTGGCGGTGGAAAAGTTCCGGTCGTTTCTGGAGCTTGATCCTGACAACCCCAGCGTGCGCGTGGAGCTGGCGGCGGCGGAAGCAAAGTATGGAAGCTCGGAGGAACGACGCGAGGCGGCGCGCGAAATGGCGGGCGCCGTTCGTCTGTTCCAGCGGCAGGGTCATCATGTCGGCGCGATCCGCGCCTGCGCTCAGGCAGTGGAGATGGGCCTTCCGCTCGCCTTTACCTCCCGCGAACGCCTGCGCCTGAGCGGCGCCGCTCAAGACCAGGGCGACCGCGCCACCGCGATCGCCCTGCTGCAAGACCTGATCGCCGAGACCCCGGACGCCTCGGAAAGCGAGATCGCCCATCTGCGCCTCGGCCAGCTGCTGCTGGGAATGGATCCCCAAGCCGCCTACATCATGCTCTCGACATTTCTCGAAAACTACCCCGACAGCGAATGGGCGCGCCGCGCCCGCGACCTGCGCGCCGAAGCCGCCCTGCTCGCCGACGCCGAATAACCCTCATCTTGAACGACAATTTCTGTTAAAAAGCAATGCCCGCTTCTGGACGCGCGCTGCTTTCGTACTGCGCGGCGAATAGCTTGGCGTAGCGGCCGCCAGCGGCCAGAAGGCGATCGTGCGTTCCGTGCTCCACGATCCGGCCACCGTCCATCACGAGGATCTGATCGGCGGCGAGGATCGTGGAAAGACGGTGCGCGATGGCGAGCGTCGTGCGGCCACGCATCAGCGGCGTGAGCGCGGCGTGGATGGCCTGCTCCGAATGAGTGTCCAGCTCCGAAGTCGCTTCATCGAGAATTAAAATTTGGGGGTTCTTGAGAATGGCGCGGGCGATAGCGATCCGCTGCTTTTCGCCCCCGGAAAGCTTGTACCCACGCTCGCCGACCACGGTGTCATAGCGATCCGGAAGCGTGAGGATATGATCGTGAATGGCGGCTGCGGTGGCGGCGGCGACGATCTGTTCGTCGGTCGCGCCAGGGTCGCCGAAGCGCAGGTTCTCGCGGATCGTATCGTGCAGCAGAAACGTCTCCTGGGTCACGAAGCCGATGGATGCGGCCAGGGACGCCAGCGGCAGCTGCCGGACATCGATCCCGTCAATCCGCACGGCGCCCGAAGATACGTCGTACAGTCGCGCCAGCAGATAACTGACCGTGCTTTTGCCCGCGCCCGAGTGACCGACCAGCGCGATCAATTCACCGGGACGACTGGAAAATGAAACGCCATCCAAAGTCGGCTTCGCCTGATCGGGAGCATAACGAAACGTCACGTCGTCAAACTCAATCGCCCCCTGGATCGGATGCTGCGCGTATTCATGCGCATTGGGCGCATCGGCGATCTCCGGCGTCAGGTCCAAATATTCAAAGATCCGGTCGAATAGCGCCAGGGTGCTGGTCAATTGGACCTGGATATTGAGCAGCGCGGCCAGCGGAAAGAACAGGCGCGACTGCAGCGCCGTGAACGCGACGATCCCGCCCAGGCTGATCTCCCGGGCGCCGTGCCCGATCATCAGATACCCGGCCATCCAGTAAACTAAAATGGGCGTGAGCGAAAGAATGACGCCGATGCGGTCATAAAAGTAACGCATGAGCAGCGACTGCTTGACCAGCAGCGCCATCAGGACGTTGTTTTCCTGGTCGAATTTCTCCAGGGTCAGCTCCTGCCGGCCCGTGGTTTTGGTCAGCAGGATCCCCGACACCGACAGCATCTCCTGGGTCGCCGCCGTGAGCAGAGCCGTCTGCGCCTGCGCGTCCCGCTTGATCGTGCGCCCCAAGCGGCCGACTTTCGCGGCGATCAGCGCGAAGATCGGGATCGTACCCATCGAGAACAGCGTCAGCCGCCAATCCCGAAAGAGCATGGCGCCAACGGTGGAAAGTACGACCGCCGCGTGGGCGAGGATCGTGGTGGCGGTGTCGCTGACGGCGTTTTGGACGCCGCCGACGTCGCTGGAGATGCGCGACTGGATCTCCCCGGTGCGCGTCTCCGTGAAAAACCGCAGCGGCATTCGCTGCAGATGTCGGAACAGATCGCGACGCAGATCGCGCATGATCCGCTGTCCCACTTGAATGCTGGCGTAGTTGTACAGCATCGTCACCGCCAAGCCCGTCAGGACTGCGGCGACGGTGTAAAGCGAGTAGCGCGTCACCAGCGGCATATTGCGCAGGAGGATCCCCTGATTGACGATGACCTTGAGGAACAGTGGCGGAAGAAGGCCCAGAGCGGCGGACAGGGCGACGCCCGCGACGGTCAGCCAGATCCGGGCGCGATAGCCCGAAAACAAGCCGACCACGCGCCGGAGCGTACGCCGCGTGTCATAAGCAAGGGAGTCGTGTTTCATAAGACGCTCATCGGGGCGGCTGGCCCAGCCCTCGATCCCGCCGTCTTTGCTTACGGTAGTACGCGGCTCGGCGTTTGGCGATGGCGTTCAACGGCCAGCGGTTCCACAGTCGGGATGCGCCAAAGACGTGCTGCACGGAGCGAGCCATTTGAAGCGCCGCCGCCCCGACGGAGATTTTGGGACTCCATTCGCGCGACAGGCGCACGGCGGCCAGCCGCATCACCGCGTCGTAGGCCGCCCTGGGATCTTCACGCAGCAGCGCCGCGAACTCGGCCTGCGGGTACTCAGTGTCCAGGGCGTACATGCGCCACCAAGGCGACGGCCACTTGAGCACCGACAGTTCCGGCAGATGGCGCACTTTCAGTCCGGCCTGATGCGCGCGTCCGATGTATTCGACATCGATCGCGCGCGTCAGCGTCGCCGGATCGGCCCATTCCCCGATCTTGTCGCGGACCTCACGGCGATGCAGCCATCCCGACGGTGGAACGGTGAATGTGCCGTAGCTTTGGCCGACCGTCGGCGCGCCCGCGAGGCCGCGCAGACCCTCGGGCGCGAGCAGCGCGACCAGGCCGTGGACAAAGTCGTCGCCGCTCGTTTCCAGCGCCTCCACCATCCCCGACAGACGCCAGGGAAACCAGAGATCGTCGTGTCCTACATAAGCGATGTACTTCCCACGCGCCCGGCGCAGTCCCTCGTTGTTCGGCCCGGTCTGCGAGCCCGAGTTGACCGGCAGGTTGATCCACTGAATGCGCGGATCGTCAAAGGACGCGACGACGTCGGCGGTGTCGTCCGTGCAGGCATCCCCAATGATCAGCAGCTCGAAATTCTCAAAGTCCTGACGCAGCACGCTTTCGATCGTCCAGCGCAGCGTCACACTGCGATTGTATGTGGCGACGATCACCGTCACGAGCGGCGCATCTTCTGTTTGGTCGGTCATAGGAAGCTACTGGGGGCCGAGATCGCTGAAATCGTAAGGGATCAAGTCGTTGTGAAAGGGCAGCCGGAACTTGTCCGGATCGGCGTGGTTGTAGGCCCGTGTCGGCAGATTGATCATAATCGCGTCGATATTGCCGACATTCATCACGGCGTGCCAGACGCCCTGGGGGATGATGACAAGCGCGGTATTTCGTTCGCTGATCGTGATCTTGTTCAGCATACCGTAGGTAGGCGAATCCTTGCGGTCGTCGTAAAAGGCCCAGTGCAAAGTTCCCACGCAGTGGTGGATGCGATCATCCTGCTTGGCGTGTACGACCCAGCCGCGTCCCTGGCCCCGATTGATCCGGACCTGGTAGGCGTAGACCAAAGGCTCAGAACTCAATCCCCAGGCGGGAGAATAGATCTCGGATAGTTCGCCACGCGTGTCGACAATGTGCACGTCGGGACGGACGATCAGGCCGGCGATTCGGTCGCCGACGGGTTCTCCATTAGGATGAACGGTCTGTGAAACTTTGGCGGGCGTTGCAGTCGGCATGATGAGGCGCCTCTCGATTTCATGGAGTATGTGGGGGATTATACACTACGGCAAGAAAAATTAGAACCGTCTTAAATTGAGACCCAAATTATTCCTCGCTGTCCTGGAAGCTCGTATCCAGCAGGTCATCCGCGCGGCGCAGGGCCGCCTCCCCGAACCGAGCGCGCAGCGCGGACAGGGTGGCGTCCACTTTCTTCGCCTTCGCCGCTTCCTCCGCCGGGCGCATATCCCAGAGATTCAGCTGCTGTGGAACCTCTAAGCTGCCGACGCCCACGCCGAGCAGGCGTACGGGACGGCCGTCCGGCCAGGTCTGTTCGAGGAGTTTCAGGGCAAGAGGCAGCACGACGGATTCTTGATCGGTGGGATGAGGAATGGAGAACTGGCGCGTCAAGGTCGTGAAGTCCGACCAGCGGATCTTGATCTTCACCGTTCCGCCACAGACGCCATCTTTTTTCAGATGCGCGCAGACCTGCCGGACCTGCCCGCGCAGCGTTTGGCGCAGCGTCTCGCCCTCGGTGACATCCTTGGCGAAGGTCGTCTCCTTGGACATGGACTTGGCGTCGCGCTCCGTGACGATCGGCCGGTCGTCGATCCCGCGCGCGTGCTGGGAAAGAAAGTCGCCATGCTTGCCGAAGCGCCGCCGCATGTCGGCCTCGGGCCAGCGCGCGATGTCGCCAATGGTCCGCATGCCCAGTTCCGCCAGCCGCTCCGCCGTGCGGGGGCCGACGCCCCACAGCGCATCCGCCGGCAGCGGATCGAGAAACGCGGCCTCGCCTCCGGGCGGCGCCTCGCAGATCGCCTGCGGGGATGCGCCCGTACCGACACGCATCTTCCCAACATCCGTCGCGATCTTCGCGACCAGCTTATTGGTCGCGATCCCGAGCGAACATGACAGCCCGAGATCGTTCAAAATCTCATATTGAAGCCGCCGTGCGATCAGCCGCCCCGGCTCTCCCAGCTCCGAAACATCCAGAAACGCCTCATCGACGGAGATCTGCTCGACCCACGGCGTCACCGCGCGCACGCGCGCCATTACCTCCTCGCTCGCCTTCCGATACGCGTCAAAGTCCGTCGGCAAGCACAGCAGATCCGGGCACAATCCCCGCGCCCTGCCCATCGGCATCGCCGACCGAACGCCAAAGCGGCGCGCCTCATACGAGCACGACGCCACCACGCCCCGCCCGTCCGGTGACCCGCCGACCGCAAACGCCTTGCCACGCAAGGTCGGGTCGCGTCGCTCCTCGACAGAGCAATAAAACGCGTCGAGATCGAGATGGAGAATGGTTCGCATTTCGGGGTTATTTTACCCGACAGATCTCACCTCGGCGGCTTCACTACAACCTCGCTTGTTCTACCCACCCCGTCGCTTCGCGCCACTCCTCCCGTGTTACACCCACCCCGGCCTTCGGCCACCCCTCCCGCAACGGGAAGGGAGTTCGGATTCGACAACGCAAACCGCTTTCGGAAGAATAGCTCTTATACCCTTCCCGTCGCGGGAGGGGGTGGCCGAAGGCCGGGGGTGGGTCATACGACCAAAGGCCGGGAGCGGTCTTACCTCGGCGGCTTCACCACAACCTCCACACCCTCCGGCGCGGTCACGCGCAGGACAAACGGTTTGCCGGCGGGGTTCTCCCACTGCACGTGGATATCGCCGTGCGGCGTCGGCACGCTGCCCCGGCACCAGGTGAGATCGGCGGGGTGAGGTTCGACGACGACGCGTTTGAACCCGGGCTCCAGTGGGTGGACGCCGAGAACGTGGGTGGCGAGGAAGTAGGTCGGCGCGGAGGACCAGCCGTGGCAGTGACTGCGGGTGAGGCGACCGGTGCGGCCGGACCACATCTCCCAGAACGTGGTGGCGCCCATGTCGATCATGAATCCCCAGTCTTTTCGGATGGTGTCGACGAAGTCCTGATCGCGTTCATCAAGCTGGAACGATTCGAGCAGGAAGAACTCGAAGAAGGGGCTGCCGGCGCGAACAAAACCGTCCGGCGGCGCATGGATGATCTCACGGCAGCGCTCGGCGCGGGCGCCCGACGCCACGCCGGACATCAGCGCCACGGTTTGAGTCTGCTGGCTATAAACCTTGCTGTGCGCGCCGTCACGCAGACAATCGGTGTAAGCCATCGTCTCTTCGTTCCAAAGATATTTGTTAATCGCGTCGCTGAGAGTATCCGCCATTTTACGCCATGTCAACGCCTGCGCGCCGCCGTCCAGCCAATCGGATAGCTCGGCGGCGTCGCGCAGGGCGAGCACGGCCATGCAGTTTTGGTGCGTCACCACGCCGATGTTCGGCGTATCCATCGGCGCCCAGTCAAATAAATTCCAGGAATGAATATCGAACAGGCCCTCGGCGTTGATATAAGTCACAACGCCTTCGATATTGCGCGCGACGAACTTCAGCAAACGAGCCGCGCCGGCGCGATCCCCCGTAAAGAGCATGTATTCGCGGCAAGAGCGCATCCATAGAAAGCTCCAGACGGGGATGATATTCTGCCAGGAGCTGGGAACTTGAGCCTCAGTCAGCGGCGAGCGATCCAGGCTTTGTCCGACTTGCTCCAGACACCGATACCAGAGGCGCGAATCGCCGTTGACAACCCAATCGACCAGCGCTTCGTTGCGCGCGTCGCCCACCCCGTGGACTTGCTCGTAACTCGGGCAATCGGTGTAGGTGTCCTCGGCGCAGGCGCGCATGGTGTCGGCGCCCACTTGCCAGATACGATCCAATTTGGCGTCCGACGACGCGAATGTCCCGCGACGGCTTTGCGGATAGCTGCTATACAGTGTTTGGAAGCCTTTGATTTTGACGGGCTCTTGGAGATTCCGGAAGATCAGATAGCTGTACTGGAAACCGCGCCGCAGGTATGTCTGATACGATTGGCGCCCCTCGCGACAGATGTAACGAAAACTGTTGTTCATCCCCTCGGCGAAGTTATAGAGACCGTCGGGCTGGATAAACTCGAAGTTATGCGTATCCAGGATCGTTCCTTCGGAGGCGATGATTTCGAACTTGTGGGGGCCGACGATCTCACGACCGAAATCCAGCAGAATACGCACATCGCGGCCTTCGGGATCGGGGAAGATCGTCGTCCAGTCGCTTCCCGACAAGAGACCTTCGAGACGTTCCGTCCGAACCTCGCCGGCGACGACCTTATCTGTGTAAGCCTGTACGAACACATTCTCGGCGGGCAGATGCTCGGGGCGCATTTCCTGGAAGTAAGACCGGTTCACAAGCCCCGCGACCAGTCCCTCTCCCCAAACTCGTTCGCCTTCTTCGCTCGTCGCCTCATCGGAAACCTGCGGCACGGAGATAATCGTCAAATCCATAAATGTCTCGGACTTACGACGGTCGGCGGCATTCAGGGCAAATGGTCCGACCACGGCCCAAGACGATCCGCCGGCGTCCCCGCGCGCACTAAACTTCAATGTCTCCGGGCCGTCGATACAGACCACATATTCCGGCAAATGGTTGGCGTGATGACAGGAACCCAGCAGGCTGTTCCATCCCGCCTTCAGCGATGCGCGCCCATCTTTGACCAAGGCGCCGTTGATCTTGATCGCGCTAGGCGCCGCGTGCGAGACAGGCAGCGTAATCTCGACATCGTCTGGAGACCAGATCTGCGTCGCAACGTAGGCGTTCAGATTCACATAGTTCGTGGTGAGATCGCTGGGGACAAGATACGGTTTGATGGAGATCGTCGCCCGATGCGGAACTGAGCGCACAACTTCCAAATTGACGATCCGCTGCGGCAGGATGGGCTCGGCGGTCAAAAACGGGATCGCCCGGTCTTCGAGGTTCTGATGCGAGCCGCCCAGCGCCGGCCGCAGGACGACGGCGGCGCGCCACGGGATGTCGTTGAAGCTGGACGCTGTCCAATCATCGCTCAGGCGGGCGTCATACTGCTCCTCAAAGCCCTGCTGGATGCCGATGCGCGGCGTGGCGGCCACAAATGCGGCGTCGGGGCTCGTCTTCCAATCAGTATCCGAGACGATTGTTTGACCGTCCATCTCCAGCTGCGCGAGCAGGCCGGGCGGCGCAATAATATACTGAAACGTTCCGTCGCCGTAGTGCAGAACCCGCACGGCGATGACGTTCTTTCCGGGATGAAGATAGGGGGTGAGATCGTAGCTGTCATAGCGCCAGTGGCCAGGCCAGGCGCGCACTGGTCCCTGCCCTATCCAGACGCCGTTGACATAAAGCACATAGCGTGCGTCCGCCGTGAGATGCAGCATTGCGGCGCCGCTCGTGTAGTCAAACGTTCGGCGAAAACGGACAAAGGTGTTTCGCTTCGGGATCGCCTCATCGGACCAAACCCAATCCCCGTCCCATTGAATCGCCATAATCACTTGCTCCAGAGACACGCCATTGCTGAGGCATTATAGCACAACCAATCCAGAGAAAAACCAGGCCGCCCGCGCTCACTGCGCGGGCGGCCTGGTTTTTTTATAAGCAAACAGAAACGTCCCTTACTACGAGAGAGGCGCGTCCATCCCCGTCAGCGCATGGTAGACAGCGGCCGCGATCAGCTTCGCGCCGGCGGCGTTGGGATGCACGTTGTCTGGGATCAGATCGTCATGACCAGACAGCGCGGCGTGGACATCGACTTCGGTCGCCTGGGTCTGCGTGGCGATCGCGTCGATCATCGGGATTTCTTCCTGAACGCCCGCGTCATTGATGCCGTAATTCCCAGTTTTAGGCACGGGGACGGGTCGGCACAGGTAGATTTTCGGCTTGCTGGAGAGGTCCGCGAACTGGCGCACCATGTCCGTGTAATCTGCGGTGAACTCGTCTTTGTACTTCCAGTTCTGCGATTTGGTGTCGTTGGTCCCGAGCATGATTACGACAATGTTAGGCTGGAACGCCTTGGCGTCGGTGAACGCCTTTTGGCTCCAATAGGGCGAATCGCCGTGCTTGAGCATGGTCGTTCCGCTGACGCCGAAATTTGTGACTTGATACCCTTCGCCCAGCCATCCGCCGAGAACGGCGGGGTAGCTGTTCACATTTCGATTGTCGACACCCGAACCCCAGGTGATGCTGTCACCGACACAAGCGATACGAATCGGCTGGCGCAGCGTATCGATTTGGGCTTGCAGCGCCTGGGTCTCCGTTTCGGCGGCGTCCACGGAGGCGGCCTGAACTTTGTCGCCGCGCGTGTAGCCGACATAGGCCAGCCAGCCATTAGAACGCGCCTCCCGCTGCTTGCGAACGAGATCGTAGAGCGGATCGGCTTCCATCTTCTGGACATCGGCGACCAATTCGGCGTGAGTGGCGTTGGTTTGAACGGGGACGCCCAGGCCATTGAGGAACACGCGCGCCATCGCCAAATGTCCGGCGGCGTCGGGATGGATACCATCGCCCGTATCCTTGAAGCCGGGATCGGTCCCTCGCTCCCGTTTGCGATACTCGGCCAGCGGCGTGTGCAGATCGCTCACATTGAGGCCGCGCTCGCGCAGCCCCATCTCCCAGGCGGCGTACTCGGCCAGCACGTCGTCATAGTTTTCGTATGGGTCCATGTAGCTGTAATCGGCGGCTCCGGACTTCTGAACGTTGCCCGCGACTTTGGCGTCGAACGGCGGCGGGGTGAGCAGGATCAGCCGCGCCCCCGACGCACGCACGGTATCGATCAATGACTGCACGCCCTTTTTGAACGCCGCGAACCGCTCGGGGCTCTGCGGATGGTAGATCCCGTCGTTCATGCCATAACACGCCACAACCACCGAAGGCTTCACCTTGTCCAGGGCGCGCTTCAGGCGCTCATGGACATCCGGGCGCGGGAACGGATGTCGCTTCTCGGTCTGGCCCGATGTCGTCTCACTGGCGAGGCCAATGCTGACAACGTCAAACTTTTGATCGGGGTAACGCTTGCCGAGCGCGTACTCAATGTCCGTCACATATTTACCGTCCTGCGTGATGCTGTCGCCGAGCCAGAGCACCCGCTGACCGGCCAGCGCCAGCGGCGTCAGCACAGGCCCCGAAACATCGCTGGCGGGTTTCTTCCCGCGAACCGGCGTCAGGATAATCGACCGGACATTCATGATATATTCGTGCGGCGTCTTGCGCGCCGCCAGGATCACATCCACATCGCCGGCCTTGTCGATCTGGACTTCACCGACCGGAACGGTTTTGTAGATCGACCAATCGCCCGTCGCGGGCGGCGTCGTTTCCACCGATTGGTCGCCGACACTGACCGCGATCGAAGCGCCGTCATTCCCCGTCGGCTGCGAATAGTACAGGTCCACACGGTACACGCCGGGCTTTTCCGCATGCGCTGTCCACCGAACGAGCACATGCGGATCGGTCCAGCCGCCGAGATTGTCCATGACCGTATTATGCTCCAGTGAAGCGCCTGCGGACGGGCCGAGCGTCCCAGAGTCTAAAATTTGCGCGCTACTCACTGGCAGATTGATCGGCGCGGACTTGGCCGCCATGGCTGAAGGAGAGAACACGGCAACCGCCAACACGGCGGCGAGAATCATCATCGATTTGATCGTCATGGTATTTTGATCCTAGATCGAACGCGAAGATCGTCAAACACTCACCTTGAGCGTTTTGATCTCAAACGCCTTGAAGTACAGCGCGACGGCTCCGTCCGTCACCGTGAGATCGCGCGCGTCTTCTTCGAGCAGGTTCGTCTCGGCGACGGACGCCACCGGGACGCCGAATTGGACGCTCGCGTGCGTTCCCGTGCGGCCCGCTTCGTAGAGGCGAACGATGAAGGCGTGGTCGTCCTCGGCCCATTTCACGGACTCGATGATCACGTTCGGCGCATCAATACTCGCAAGACTGAATTCTGAGGCGCCCATGGAGGCAAGCGTCGCCGTGGGAGCGAGGTTGAACTCGTACGCGGGGCGCACTACGGTCTCGACATCGAAGGCGCCGACGCGCGGCAGCAGGGCGTAGGCGAACCGATGGCGGCCTTCATCGCCGCGCGGGTCAGGATGACGGCCGGCTTTGAGAAGACTGAGACGGTACTCGCCGTCCTTGATTGTACAGGCGTACTTACAGTCGTTCAGGAAAGTGACGCCGAAGCCGTTCTCACTGATGTCGGTCCACTTGTGCGCGCAGACGTCGAACTGAGCGCGGTCTTGAGACGTATTGTCATGCGCATTACGCGTGACATGACCGAACTGGATCTCATGGCGCGCCGTATCGGCATGAAGTTCCAGCGCAAAGCCGACCTTCAGGAACTGATACTTTTCCTTCCAATCGACCACCGTGTCGAAGTCCACCCGGGCGCTTGACGCATGGAACACGATGTCCTGTGTCAAGACGGACTGAGCGCCGATTTGATACTTCTGGCGAATGCGCAATTGCAGCGGGCCTTCGCTAATCACGGCCCGCTCGACCAGATCGGTTTGCGGCGCGAGCTTGAAGCGCTGGTCGCGGTCGATGTCCCAGTTGTCCCAGGCCGCCGGCACGTCTTCGCCCATCAGGAACGTGTTGAACGCGCCGCCTTCCGAGACCAGTTCACGGCGCGACGCCAGATCGAAGAACGAGATGATCCGGCCGAAGTCGTCGAATTTGACCTTCGCGAACGGCGTCTCCACGGCGTCCTCGGTTACGACAAACGGCGTCTTTCCCGAAGCGGCGGCCAATGGCTCAAGCGGCGCCACACGATACCCCAGCGGCGGCAGCGTCAGACCAGTGACGGCGAGCTTCTGAGCGCCGTCGAGATCTTCGAATTCCTGAGCGATCAGACCGGCAACGCTCGGCTGCGAACCCTTGGGAAGCCCCGTCAATTCGATCTCGCCCCCGCGCTCCCAGCTCAGACTGTTCGCCATCAAAACGCCGTCGCCGGAGCCGCCCGCCAGCGTGTCCAGAGCGCGATCGCCCAGCGCCTGGGTCTGCGCAAGGCACTCAGCGAAGAGAGCGATGGCCTCGTCGTTGACACGGGCGATGGACGATCCGGGGAGAATATCGTGGAACTGGTTGAGCAGGACTTTCTTCCACTGTGCGAGAAGCTCGGCGGCCGGATACGCCGCGCCGTGCTTCAATGCCGCGATGGTCGCGGCAAGTTCGGCGTCGCGCAGGGCGAACTCGCACTTGCGGTTGCCGCGCTTGATCGGCGCGATGGAGGTGAGCGTGCCTCGGTGCAGTTCCAGATACAGTTCGCCGGTCCATGTCGGCAGGTTTGGGATCTCGTCGCGAACGCCGGTCATGAACTCACTGATGGAGGTATATTCGGCCTTTGGACTGCCTTCCAAGTCCTGGGACAGTCGGCCCATTTCGATCATCTCGGCCATCGGGCCGCCGCCGCCATCACCGTAACCGAAGGTGATCAGCCGGCGGTCCTGGACATCGTTGTGCTGCACTTCTTTCCAGGCCTGGATCAGAGTTTCGGGGTCTGGCCAGCAGTGGATCCGGTTGAAGTGGGAGATAACCGAGCTGCCGTCCATTCCCTTCCAGACAAAGGTATCGTAGGGAAATTTATTGGTGTCGTTCCAGCCGAGCTTGGTGGTGCAGAAGAACTCGACGCCGCTGCCGCGCAAAATCTGTGGCAGGGCGGCCGAATACCCAAAGACGTCGGGCTGCCAGAGGGTGTCCGAAGTAACGCCGAACATTTCACGTGTCGCCCGCTGCCCGACCAGACACTGGCGCACAAACGATTCCCCTGAGGGAATATTGCAGTCGGGTTCGATCCACATCGCGCCATTGATCTCCCATCGGCCTTCTTTGACGCGCTGCTGGACACGGGCGAAGATGTGCGG